>CAYJHG010000229.1:0-3133 GCA_964369535.1 uncultured Desulfovibrionaceae bacterium | reverse complement strand
TTGAAGCTTGGCCGCAAATGCTTGCTGCACCCTTGGGGCTTCAAGGGGCATTGCCGGTGGGGCGCTTAATTTCCACGGGCAAAAGTTATGCGTGGCTTAAGGTCAGCGACGGCTGTAGGCATGCTTGTTCTTTTTGCACCATTCCTTCCATACGCGGTAAGCATCGCTCCATGCCCTTGCCAAGGCTTGTGCAAGAAGCTCAAGACCTTTTAGATACAGGCATTAAGGAAATTGTGTTGGTGGCGCAAGATGTGAGCGCTTATGGTGAAGACATGGGCTTAAAGCATGGCCTAAAAAGCCTTTTGGAGGCATTATTGCCCTTGAAGGGCTTGGAATGGTTGCGCCTCATGTATATGTATCCCACAGGTATTTCAGATGATTTCTTAAAATTTGTGAAGGAAGCCGGCGCGCCGCTTTTGCCTTATTTCGACATCCCCTTGCAACACGCACACGCAGACATTTTGGGGCGTATGGGGCGACCATTTGCTAAAAATCCACGTTTGGTGGTAGAAAGAGTGCGTCACCACTTGCCAGATGCCGCTTTGCGTACTACATTTATAGTGGGTTTTCCTGGCGAAGAAGAAGAACATTTTGACGCTTTGTACGACTTTGTGGCAGAAACACGGATGCACCATGTGGGAGTTTTTGCTTACAAGCCGGAAGAAGGCACTTTAGCTGCTTCCATGCCAAATCAAATTGCAGAAAATGTAAAAGAGCATCGGCGCAACAGACTTATGCAATTACAAGCAGAAATCAGCTCTGACATATTAGAATCTTATGTGGGGGCTTCCATGCCTGTGCTTGTGGATGCGGTGCACGATGAATGGCCAGGCTTGCATATGGGGCGAGTATGGCTTCAAGCTCCAGAAGTGGACGGCATGACCTATGTAAGCGGGCCCAAGGTAAAGCCCGGTGCTTTGGTGCAGGCCGATATTGTGGAAAGTTCTCATTATGATCTCACAGCTTTAACTTAAGTTTACATGTATAGTGTATAATAACCTGACAAGATTAATCTTAGCTAATTGCACACTTTTATAAAGGAATACTTATGACACAAGACCCCTCCTCTGCCCATGCTACAGAGCAATTTACGGAAAAAACTCCTTGGTGGCGGCACTTTGAAGGCAAGGATGAACCTGTCATTACTTTTACAGATCAAAGTTTGCTTGAAGTTTTAGATAAGGCCGCGGCCGATTATCCAAAGCGCAAAGCTGTTATTTTTCAAAATTATACACTTACCTATGAGCAATTGAAAGATAAAGCCGAAGCTTTTGCTGCGGCTTTGCGTTTGCGCGGTGTGCAAGACGGCGATAGAATTGCCATATTGTTACCCAATATTCCACAAACAATTATTGCCATTTGGGGCGTGCTCAAAGCCGGTGGTGTGGTGGTTATGACCAATCCTTTGTATATGGAAAAGGAATTGACACATCACTTTCAAGATGCCGACACGCGCATTCTCATTACCCTAGACCTTTTGTGGCCCAAAGTATCTTCTTTGTATGATAAATTTAACCTCCGTCTAAGCATTGTTACGCGTGTTGCCGACGGGCTTGCTTTTCCGCTCAATTATCTGCAACCTTGGAAGGCAAAGCGCGAAGGCCCTCAACCACAAGTGGATTATGACGGCAAAAGCATTGTGGAATGGAAAAATTTTATAAATACAAAAGAGCGCTATGCCACGCATGTGGAAAATTCTCGTGATACTTTAGCCTTTTTGCAATATACTGGTGGAACCACAGGCATTTCTAAAGGAGCCATGCTCACACACTATAACCTTGTTACACAGTTACAAATTATTAAATATATAGTCGATGCTCCGGAGGGCAAGGAATTTACTTTTCTTTCCATTTTGCCCTTTTTTCATATTTTTGGTTTGGCGGGCAATGTTATTTTGCCTGCTGTGTATGCGGCAGCAAGTATTCCGGTGCCGCGGTATACGCCGGGTGACCTTTTGCGAACCATACATAAATACCGCCCCAATTTCTTTGTGGGTGTGCCTTCGGTATATATGTCGCTCATTCAGCAAAAAGATTTACCCAAATATGACCTAAGTTGTATTGAGCTTTGCATTTCCGGTTCTGCGCCCTTCCCCATGGAATCTTTACGACGATTTCAAAAGCTTACAGGCGCTAAGGTTACTGAAGGTCTTGGCCTGACGGAAACCTCGCCCTGTATTACCGCAAACCCCATTTATGGCATGCAAAAAGTAGGATCTGTGGGTGTGGCTTTGCCGGGAACGCACTTGCGCATTGTGGATACAGAAGACGGCACCAAGGTTTTGGGTGACAATGAAGTGGGCGAAATTATAGTGCAAGGCCCGCAAGTTATGCATGGCTATTGGAACCGCCCCGACGAAACGACCATCACTTTGCGTGACGGCTGGTTGTATACCGGCGATATTGGCTACCGCGATGAAGATGGGTATTATTTTATTTCTGACCGCAAAAAAGATTTAGTTATTGTTGGGGGCTATAATGTATTCCCACGCGAAGTGGACGAAGTATTATATGAGCATCCGGCCGTAGCCGAAGCTGTGGTGACGGGCATACCGCATAGGTCTAGAGGTGAGGTGCTCAAAGCTTTTGTGGTGGTAAAAGAAGGCGAAACTTTAACAAGCGCTGAACTTGCCGCCCATTGTCGTGAAAAGTTGGCTAATTATAAAGTTCCAAAATATTTTGAATTTTGTGACGCTCTGCCCAAAAGTCATGTGGGCAAGGTTTTGCGCCGTGTTTTGCGTGAAGAAGAAATGCGTAAATTGGAAGCTTCTGGCAAATTAAAAGAAGAAAAAATAGAAGATTTTGTGGAAGAAGCCCTACAAGCACAAAAAGCCAAAGAAAAGGCTGCGCATTTGCGACAACAAGCGGAAGAAATGCTGCAGGAGGCTAAAAAGAAAGCCGAAGATATGCTCAGCGAAACAAAGAAAAAAGCTGAAGATATGCTTAGTGAAAGTAAGAAAAAAGCTGAAGATATGATGCTTGAAACCAAATCCAAAGCCGAAAAATTAATGGAGCAGGCCAAAGATATGGCCAAGGATATGGCTAAGGATATGGCCAAAGATAAAGCTAAGGGCGAAAAAGACGAACAGGCTGCAAAAAAATCAAACGAAGAATAATGAAGTGATTTGAAAGAA
>CAYJHG010000228.1:0-3136 GCA_964369535.1 uncultured Desulfovibrionaceae bacterium | reverse complement strand
TGCTGACAATAGCGGCGCAAAACCCACGAAGTGGGGTTTGTCATCAAACTGAAAGCGCGTATTCCATACAGGAGTACGCGCTTTTTTGTCTATAAAACTAGTCTGACGCAGCAGATGGTGCTTTTTGAACAGCTTGCTAGCCCACCATAAGCTTCCAAGCAAATAGAACTGCCAAAATAGCAGAAAGCAAAGATACTTTCTTTATTTGTCCTGTAACTAAGCAAAGAAAAACATGCGCTACCATGCCCCACATGATACCGGCAGCAATGCTATAAGCCAAGGGCATCATAAGAATTGTTAAAAAGGCGGGAATGGCTACCACATAGTCTGAAAAATCTATGTCCACCACTGAGGCCATCATAAAAAGCCCCACTATAACAAGCACAGGCGCTGTGGCCGAAGCAGGCACCAATAGGAAAAGGGGCGCAAATAACAAAGAAAGAGCAAAAAGCACCGCTACGGTCAAGGCCGTCATGCCGGTTCTGCCGCCTTCTGCAACGCCACTGGCGCTTTCTACATAGCTTGTGACTGTGCTTGTGCCAAGTACAGCGCCAAGGGTTGTGCCTATGGCATCGGCCATTAAGGCACGTTTGGCATTGGGAACTTTGCCGTCTTTAGTCAAAAAGCCGCCTGTGGAGCATACACCAATAAGAGTGCCAAGAGTGTCAAATAAATCAACAAACAAGAACGTAACCACCACAACCAGCATGTCTATGGTGAAGATATTATTCCATTCAAATTGCATAAATGTGGGGGCAATGGAAGGAATGCTGAAAAGTTTATCGGCATCAAAATGGGCTAAATTGGTAACGCCTAGCGGAATGCCCACAAGGGTTGCCACCACAATACCCAAGAGCAAGGCGCCCTTAACTTTAAAGCACAAGCAAAGCCCAATAACGCCAAGGCCAATCATGGCCACAATGCCTGTGGGAGAACCCAAAGGAGCAATGGCTACAAGTGTTGCAGGGTTATCCACTACAATCCCAGCACTTTTAAGACCAATAAATGCAATAAAAAGCCCAATACCGGCTGATATGGCTTGTTTTAAAGATAAGGGAATGCTTTCAAGTATGGCTTCGCGTAAATTGGTAAGCGTTAAGATTATAAAAATAATACCTTCAATAAAAACAGCTGTAAGCGCAAATTGCCAGCTATAGCCCATGCCCATAACAACACTGAAAGCAAAAAAGGCATTAAGCCCCATGCCGGGAGCTAAGCCCACGGGCAAATTGGCCATAAAGGCCATAATAAGTGTTGCCACAGCAGCACTTATGGCCGTAGCTGCAAAAACAGATGCGCTATCCATGCCCACTTGCGATAAAATACTGGGGTTTACAGCCAAAATATAGGCCATGGTCATGAATGTTGTTATGCCTGCTAAAATTTCTGTGCGCAGACTGCTACCGCTTTTTGTTATGGCAAAGTATTTTTCCCACATGGCAACGCTCGTAATGTTATGAGTAAATTAAAGTAAAAATCTTAACTTTCAAAGGATACTTCTACAAAAAATCTTCCTTCCGTTAATTCAAAAGGAAGTACAATGACAGGGGCTTTACCCGCATGAACAATATCGTGTTTATCGCCTTCTATAAATGTGGGTGTGGATCCGGAATAAACAAAGTTTTTTTCTGCCAAGCGACGTCTGGCATCGCCGGAAATAATATTGGTAAGTTCCCCCACCATTTCCTTAGCAGCTTCAAAACAGTCGTCCACATCGTCACCAAACATAGCGTCCACCACGACGAGGGCTGTTTTTTTAGGAAAGCTTATGGCTATGCTGCCTTCATGGCCTGCGTCATCTGCAACAGTAACGAAGGCTGTGGTATACCCTAAGGCTTTGGTATCTTTTTTATAATACGGTTCACAAGACTTAGGGCAAATCTGTGCCATAGTTTTACAGACATGAACTGTGGCTTCAATAAAAGCCTGCATCAAAATTTTCGCATCCATACTTTAATCCTTGCAATAAACAACAAATTGTCTTGTTTGTATAAAAACACAAGTCCCCTGTGTCAAGCTCTATGGCAAAAAAGTAATTCTTTTAAATTATAGACAAAAAGCTATATGCCTTCTAGGCGACCGCTTTGAATAAATCGGTCAACAAGGCCAAAAACCAAGGAATTACCGCAAAAATCCCCTTTCAAAATATTTCCCTTAAAAAATGCAAGTTGTGCTTCAAATTCTTGTAAAAGTTGTGGTGTGAGGTGCAGCATATTTGCTTGCATACCATAACCAAGTTTTTCCACATAATGGGCATTGAGCCTCTGCTCTACCATGGCCATGATGGGTAAGGTTAAAATGGGCTTTCCAAGGTACAATGACTCGGTCATAAGCGTATGACCGCCACCTTGCACCACATAAGAACAACCTTCTAAAAGTTCCAAAAATCTTTGCTCAGATTTTTGCATAAAAACCACATTGCCCTCTTGTCCTTCGGTTTTATCATAACCAAATACATAGCATTTTTTATCCGTTGCTTTGAGCAAAAAATCCACTAAGCCCCTATGTGTTGTATTGCTTTGATATACAAGCACATGCCCATCATCACGAGGCTTGCTTGCGATGACAGCATCGCGCAAAATGGGTGGCACTACTCGCGCCGCATATTTTTTTTGCACAGGAGGAGCATAAAAGGATACAATAAGATTTTGGGCTGTTGGTGTAAAAAGGTACCGTGGGGTTAAGCCTTGCAAAAAATAATCAAAGAGCATGTCCCTTGGCAAAGAATGTTCACAGCAGGTCAGCACATGCTGATGATCCAAGGTCAAACAAGGCAAACCAGCCCTTTCTGCGGCACGAGGCACAAAATATTCAAGGTCTGTCATGCAAACATCTGGCTTAAAGCGCTCAATAATGCGCAAAACCTCACGAATATATGTTTCTCTTTGCCACAAAATGGGTAAAGCATTAGTAATAGTTGCCGGTATATCAACCTGATAACCTTTAAAAATCGTGCCAAGATTGGGTATTTTTTCCACAGGGAATTCTTGACCAAAAATACGCAAAGCGTCATCGTTGGCCACAAAAAGAAATTCATGCTGCCCAAGTTTTCGCGCAATGGTTAAACCGCGCATGGCATGACCATGCCCTGTTCCGTGAATGCCATAAAGAATACGCGCCATAAGTACCTAGCAGG
>CAYJHG010000227.1:0-3164 GCA_964369535.1 uncultured Desulfovibrionaceae bacterium | reverse complement strand
CCACTTGTGCCCGCCCCAAAAAGTGCCCCGGCCCCCCACACCCCCCATCCCCCCAAAACGCGCTTATATAAGAAGTGCGTTATATAAAAAAAATGTGAAGCGTTTCCTTATCGTTCGCTAATGGCTAGGGGCTCGCAATGACCTTCGTTGCATCAGGAGTCATTGCTAGGAGATCCGAGGAACGAAGGGCGACGCGGTTTATGCCCTTTAGGATGCAATCCATAAAATTTTAGCCAAAAGACAAACAACTCAGAAAATCGTAGTAAAAACATAAAAACAACAATATGAAATATTTACGTCCATCCATACTCAGCATATTCTGCTGCCTTTTGCTCCCAAGCCTCTGCACAGCCAAGGTTTGGGACGCATTCAGTATTTTGGACGCAAGCCCCCCCAATATGTGCGCCTTAACCTTCGACGACGGCCCGCACCCGCGCACCATCCCCATCCTTGATGCCTTAAAAGAAGAAAACGCCAAAGCTACTTTCTTTATGCTCGGCATGCAGGTAAAATATTTCCCCAAAATCGCCAAACGCGTGTATGAAGAAGGCCATGATGTTGGTAATCACAGCACCTTACACAAAAATTTGAGGACACTTTCGGAAAATGAAGTTTTTGCCGATTTACAAAAAACTCAAAAAAGCCTTGAAAATCTTAATATTCCGGTAAAATTCATGCGCCCACCCTACGGGCTGTACAACAAAGGTGTCATTAGAGCCGCAGACAAACTTGGCCTAAACACTGTTATTTGGTCCACAGACAGCCGCGACTGGGCAAAGCCCAAACCTGACTATTCCAATTTGCCAAACATCCTAGAGCGCCCTTTTGCCTATGAAGAAATGCGCGGTGTATTTTTATTCCACGATGTTAAATTGCGCACATCCAAAGACATTCGCATGATCATTATGACTTTGCGCACCATGGGCTGCGAAAAATTTGTGACTTTAAGCGAACTCTTTGACGCGGCACAAGAGCAAAGCCCCACGCTACCGCCTAAATTATATACAGAAAAAGAAGAAAAAAGCATACAGGCCAAAACAGAGTTGCCCGAAAGCATATTTGACAAAAGCCAATTTGAAACGCTGAAACGCGAGCCCTTGCAATCTATTGACTTGCAAACAAAAATAAAAGAAAAGCCGCTACAAAAGGCTTTTGTTCTAGACAGCCCCATGTAACAGCTTTTTTTATGCATTGTGCTCTGCCCCACACGAAGGGCAAAGCTAGGTTAGACATATCAATCGCGCACAATAATATCTAAATGCCCAAGGCTTTCTATTTCCCCAAATTTTTGTGCCACTTCCTGCACATATTCGCTTTCGCCTTCTGTAAAAATGGTGGCAACACTTACCACATTAAGGTCATTGTCTTCGGCAAAACTCACAAGGGCGGCAAGGGTGCCACCTGTGGAAATAACATCATCAAAGAGCATTATTTTCATATGCTTAATGGAGGCGGTATAGGCTTTATCATACCAAAGTTTGCGCTCTCCGGCTGTGGTGATGGAGCGAATTTGCAGACTTTGTGGTTCATCCATATACAATTTTTTTTCTTTGCGTAACACAAAGTAATCAATGCCCCAAAGGCGCGCCATTTCTTGCGTAAGCGGTATGGCCTTAGCCTCCGGACAAACGATAAGGTCTGGCTTGGTAAATCTTTTCACAGCTTCCGCCGCCAAATCTTGAATAAGCTTCATGCGCCCAAGACTGTCAAAAAGCAAAATGCTGATATTAGTGTCCGGCAAAGGAACAATGGGCAAATCAACTGTAACATCACCTGCTTGTACTGCTTGTTTTGGCATAATACATCCTTACATATGATTTTTTAAAAAAATACACCATAAAGCTTTTCTTTGCAATGGCTGAAAAAGTTCTCAGTTCTTGATACCAACCAAAGAAAACTTGCTATTATGCGCATAACAAGATATAGACAAAGAGCATGTCAACGCGTCGAATACTTTTTCTAGCTCCGGCTCATGTGGTCACCCGAGTTTTTCCCCAATTACGGGATGCGGGATATGAGATTGGCATAGCCGAGAATTTACAAGGTGCCTCTGTGTTTGTACGAAAGTCCGGACCGGGGGTAATATTTGTGCGACCCTCGCTGCCTGGCTTCAAAGCTGAAGACCTGCTCAGCGTTGGGCAGGACGACCCTACCTTTCCGCCAGTTATCATCATCACAGATAAAGGCAATGCCGAAGAAGCCCAAAAGTTCATGGAATTAGGGGCTGCCGACTATTGGCTAGAGCCCCTAGATTTTGAAAAAATCACCGCCGTCGCTAAAGCGCCACAAAAAATGGCCAAAGCTCCTGCATCTTCTACACTTGGCGGGCGCAGTGCTAATTATGCCGGCGGGCCAAATATTGTGGGTAAACATGCGGCCATTGCCAGAGTAATGGGGCTTGCCAAACAAGTGGCGCCTTCTAAAGCTACGGTACTTATTAATGGAGAATCAGGCACAGGCAAAGAACTTTTTGCTCGTGCCTTGCATGCTTGGAGCGACAGAGCAAAAGGACCTTTTATTGCCGTAAACTGCGCAGCCTTGCCTGAACATTTGCTGGAAAGCGAACTCTTTGGGCACGAAAAAGGTGCCTTCACCGGTGCCATAGCCAAAAAACCTGGTAAGTTTGAAATAGCTTCGGGCGGCACCATATTACTTGACGAAATTTCCGAAATGGACCTTGCCTTGCAGGCAAAGCTCTTGCGCGTTTTACAAGAAGGCGAAGTGGACCGTGTGGGCGGCACAGACACAGTGCGCGTTGATGTGCGCGTGCTTGCCACCACCAACAGAGATTTAGAAGACTGGGTCAAGGAAGGAAAATTCCGACAAGACTTATACTTTCGCTTAAACGTTATTCCCTTGCGCTTGCCTTCTTTGCGAGAACGCGGCGAAGACGTGCTGACCTTAGCGCAGTTCTTTCTGCAAATGTACATGAAAGATTATGCTTTGCCCCCCACTTCTCTTTCACAAACGGCAGAAAAATGGCTGATTTAATATGATTTTCCCGGCAATGTGCGCGAATTGCAAAACCTCATGGAAAGGGCCGTGCTTTTAGCTCACGGGCGCCCCATTGAACCCGGTCACTTTTTGCTGGATCCTGATTCTTGGCCTTTGTTTGAAGACCAAGAACCAAAACCAGAATATGCTGAAAACACAGTTCCTATGCC
>CAYJHG010000226.1:0-3216 GCA_964369535.1 uncultured Desulfovibrionaceae bacterium | reverse complement strand
ACTGTTTGCGTCAATAATATCATGATTAAACATGGAGAGTTCCTTTGATAAAACAAGAGTCCTGCACAATTATTTTTTCAGTGCAGTTTTGTGAAAATCACAAATTTTTTTAAAACAAAAAAAATCACAGTGCAGGACTAAAAGGCACAAAAATCAATCATTTAACGGCAAAGCAAAGCTATGCCTATTCTTGATTTTTGGTCGCATTGACTACCGTCAACGCTCCAAAAGCCTCCGCACAATGAATTGTGCAGGAGTCTTAAAACATGTTTGCCGAAAAACAATATACGCACTGTAATTTTTTTTCAAGACTTTGATAATCTAAAAAGTTTTGTACACATTGCTTTGCGCCTGTCATTTGACGCAATAGTTGGTATTTTTTTGATTGATTACAAGATGCTTGATCGCAGAGGTGTAGGTTGGTGAAAAAAATATATGATATAAGGCTCCTGTACAAATAATTACGCGGTGCATACTTGTGCAGAGGTCTTGATATAAGGAAAAAGCGGACCTTTCTCAGTCCAAAGCTCTATGGATTTCTTATAATCTTAAGCCACGAAAAAAAAATTTGGTGCAATGGATAGTATTTTTAGCACAACTTGCTAGATGAGCAAGCAGTGGATAGCATCATCCATAACCACCAAGGGGCGCACTGCCACAATGCCATGTATGGGCTTTTCAAGAAAAATGCGGCAAGGGGCATAATGGGCATCTATGCCTTTATAGGCCTTGGCTTCTTTTAAGTGGTTAAATTTTTTTGCGTTAGTTTTTTGAGGGTTTAGGGTATGTATAGAACATTTTTCTTGCGGTTCCACTTCTCTTATGGCGTCAAGCACAATTTTGAGCTCGGATTTTTGGGCAACGTCTTGTAAAAAAACATTTTTTTGCTTTTCGATTTGCTCACGAACTCTGGCAGCTCTTTCTTGCTTTAGATCTGTAGGTACTTGCTTTGCAAAGCTTGCAGCGGCAGTTCCGGGGCGTTTTGAATAGGGGAAAACATGGGCATAATTAAGATTAAGGTCTTGTATTTTTTCAAGAGTAATTTGCACGTCCTCTTCTTCTTCGCCGGGAAAACCCATAAGAATGTCTGCCCCAAGCCCTAAGAGCGGATGAGATTTTTTTAGCATGTTCAGGTGTTGTTCGAGCTTGTCAAGATTATAGTGTCCACGTCCCATGGCTTTGAGAATACGGGGGCTTGCGTGTTGCAAGCTTAGGTGAATGTGTGGACAAAGCATGCCGCTTTCCATGGCAAATTGTAAATGCTCAATGCCTTCGGTATGTAATTGAGCAGGCTCTAAAGAAGAAATGCGAAAACGAGCTTTTGTTTTAAATTCAGGTGAAAATTCCGTACAGATGCGGCGCAGCAATTGCCAAAAGTTTTGCGGTTCGTCAGGAGGGTTCTCGCGCCCGTATTGGTGTAGATTTATGCCGGAAAGCATGATTTCACCATGCCCTGCCAGCAGAAGGCGGCGGGCTTCAGCAAGTATTTCCTGCACAGGTCGACTTTGGCTTTGACCGCGCACCAAGGGCACTATGCAATATGTGCATCTGTGAGAGCAGCCGTCTTGCACTTTAAGCACAGGGCGCGCCCTTTGGAAGCTTTGGATATGAAAGCCATGTGGGCCAAAAATGCTTTCATTTTGTGTGGCATCTTGGTCTTTTAAGTTGTTATTTAGATGGCTTAGTGTAGTGGCTGGGTCTGTACCATGCGCATTTTTTGACAAAAATACTCGTGGGTCTTGCAGGGCTTTTGTTTTTTGCGTGGCCGGAAAAAGCACGTCATACACATGGCCTTGTTCTGTTTCTTCTAAGGTTTTTGCTATGAGTAAAGCGGCACAACCTGTGAGGATGCGCAAAGCCTTGGGATTTGCCCTGTGCAAACGATACAGGGCATTGCGTGAATCGCGCTCTCCTTTAGCCGTGATGGCGCAAGAATTGACAAGGCAAATTTCGGCTTGTTCACAATCACTTACTTCTTGGCCGCCAAAATTTGCCCAAGCCTCACGAATAGCTTGACTTTCATACTGGTTGACCTTGCAGCCAAGAGTGGTGATATGAAATGTCCAACGATTATCTTCACGCATGCTTAAGACTGTTTGTTCAATCTTTGACTGCCGTGAAATTCAATGGAAATAATTTCATAGGTGACGCGTCCACGGGGAATATCAACGCTCACTTCGTCGCCTTCTTCTTTGCCAAGCAAGGCACGCCCCACAGGAGACAAAATGGAAATGGAACCTGTGGCAAAGTCTGCTTCGTCAGGGCCTAGAAGCGTGAAAAATTTATTTTCGCCTGTGTCCACATCTTCCACTTCTACAGTGGCACCAAAAATAACCTTATCGCTAGTAAGGCTATCTAAATCAATGACTTGAAATTGCCCCATGCGTGATTCAATATAGGTGATGCGTGCTTCGGTCATGCCTTGGCGTTCGCGTGCGGCGTCATAGCCTGCATTTTCGCGCAAGTCACCTTCTTCGCGGGCTTCTTTAATGGCTTGAATAATTGCCGGCCTTTCACTTTTTAAGCGCTCAAGTTCTACTTCTAGAGCGGCAAAACCTTCTTTTGAAATGGGAATGCTCATATATTTACGCCTTTTACAATGGAATAAGAAAAAAGTACGCCCGTCGAAAACGAAGAGCGTACAGAATTGTAATAACAACAAAGAGTAGTATAGTACATGGTGCGGCTTGGGTCAAGAAAATTTTACTTTGTAAGCTTGCATATTGTGGGCGCAAGGGGTATGTTACGCCATAATTTTTTTGTAGTTAAAAACGTAATGCAAGATGATTTTTTTAAAAACTTTTACCAGTGCTGTGCTACATAGGTTTGCTGAGATTACTAAATGAAACAATATTTAAGATACTTAGGCCCCATGCTTGTGAGCTGTATTTTTATGGGCGCGGTGTATTTATTATACCATAAACTCAAAGCATATAGTATTGAACAAATACGCGAGAGCCTCAATCAAATTCCCCATTGGCGCCTTTGGGCTTCTGTGGGACTTATGATTGTTAATTATCTTATTCTTGTGGGTTATGATTGGCTTGCTCTTGTGGCCATAAAAAAGCCCCTTCCCTTAAAGCGCACAGCTCTTGTTTCCTTTATTGGGCAAGCGGTGAGTTATAATTTTGGCGCTTTGCTTGGCGGCACCACGGTGCGCTATAGATTTTATGCCTCTTGGGGCTTTTCTTTGCACGATATAGTGCGCCTTGTGCT
>CAYJHG010000225.1:0-3220 GCA_964369535.1 uncultured Desulfovibrionaceae bacterium | reverse complement strand
ATATTCTAAAATATCGCGCGCAAAAGCATCGCCCATAAGACCAAATTGGAAAAGATGGTATGGGCGGCAATCCACATTGGCACCGCAATCAAGCAATACCAAAGGCTTTTTTTCTGTGGGCATAAGTGTTGTTAAGGCAGGGCGCTCCACACCAGGGATACGACCCACAATAAACATGCCGCAAGCCACTGTGGCGCCGGAATGGCCGGCACTTACCACTGCGTGTGCAGAATTATCGCGCACCAAACGACACGCTACCTGAATGGAAGCGTTCTTTTTGCGACGTAAGATGTCTGAGGGTTTTTCGTTCATTAACACCACATCATCTGCCTGAACAATTTCATACCGGGCACCTTCCAAGTGCAAGCATTCAAGCTCACTTTCAATGCGGGGAGTATCTCCCACAAGAAGAACAGTGAGATTGTGTTGCTTGGAAGCTTCAATAGCACCCGGCACCACTATGGAAGGGCCAAAGTCCCCCCCCATAGCGTCCACGGCAATTGTGGGGTGTAAATCCATTTAGTTCTGGTCGGCAGAAGTGGAAAGAACTTTGCGTCCTTTGTATGTACCGCAGCTTGCGCATACGCTGTGTGGTACAGTGGGTTCGCCACAAGAGCAGTAAATAACCGCAGGTATAGCTACGCGGTCATGCGAACGACGCATACCCTTTCTGGAACGGGACTTTTTGTTTTGTTGAACAGCCATGTTATTCTCCTCAATGTCTCGAATTATTTCGAGTTTTTCACTTTAAAAGATCGTAGAACCGCCAAGCGCGGGTCTCCTTGCTCACAAGCGCAAGCACAAGAATTTTCGTTTAAATTTGTTCCGCACTGTACGCAAAGCCCTTTGCAATTATCCTTACATACAGGGCGCAAGGGCAAAGCCAACATAAATTCTTCCCAACACAAAGCAGCTAAGTTCAGTACGGGAGTATGCCCGTCTAAAAAAATATGACTGTCTGCTTCGTCAAAGGTGTCCATGTCATCAGCATCGTCCATGCCATCTTCATCGTCATGAAGCAAAGGAATGGATTCGCCAGGTGTTGCTTCAAAAGTATCAATAGTATGGTTGAGGCTTGTGGGAGCATCTTCGGCACAAAGATCGCAAGGTTGGACAACTGCACCTGTAAGTTTGCCCCGTATTAAAAGGCCACCTTGCACCGGCAGCAAATGCAAATCTGCGCACAGCGGCGTAATAACTCGACAAATAATGCCAAATTCTGCTATGGACGCATCCCAAACTGCAGCATCATCTATAATAATATTCATGCCTTGCTTTGGTATGTCGTTCAAAAAAATATTCTTTATGCCCATGCTTAACCTATGTAAACTTGCTACTCTTTGCGAACTGAGCTTCTTACATGGGCTTGCCCATGCTGTCAAGTGCGCACACGCGCCTTTTTTACGCAATTTTTATTCAATTGTCACTCAAAAAAAATGCACTGCCGTATGGGGCATAATTGTTAACAAAAATTTACAAAGTTTTTTCAGTTTTTTTTGCTAAATATTGCACAGCCGCTATTTTTTGCGCCCTTGGTAAATGCCGTATGCGTTCTTCTTCCTTGGCGGCAATGTGACGGCTTTGGCATAAAGCGTGCGCACAAAGTTCCACGGGGCGCCGCCCACGGGTATATTTTGCCCCACCGCTTTTTTGCCCATTGTGCTGTTCTAAGCGGCGCAAAATGTTGGTTGTTATGCCACAATATAAGCTGTCATCGGCACAACGTACTATATATACATACCAATTTTGCATGCACATATGTACGCTTTACAACATATTTGTCAATAAAAAAAAGGCCCTTTTTAACACTTGGCAAAGTCATTAAGTCAAAGTATATTACGGAGTTCCTACGATGATATTTTTTTATTTTATATATAGCCAACTGTATTTACAAGGAGTTTAGTATGGATATACGCTTTCAGGCCGGTGGCCCAAAAAAATGGAAAGGCGACATAGCTCTTGTCTTTTGCTTTAAAGATCAAGACCCTGCCAGTCTTTTTCCTGCCATAGAAGACATGTGCCCTTGGTTGACCATTGCCCCAGGACGCAGAGATTTTGAAGCCAATAAGGGCAACATGGCCTTATTTCACGGGCACCCAGACCAAGCCGTATCGCGCGTGCTTGCCATAGGCCTTGGTGCTGAAAAGTCTTTTAATCTTAATGTGTTTCGCTCTGCTATGGCCGCAGCTGTTGCCCGTTGCCGTGAGCTGAACTTAACATCGCTGCTCTTGCCTGTGCCTGCTTTACAAGCTATTTCCGATGGTCATTTACGCCTTGTAGAAGAAGCCACTTGTGCTGCTTTCCTTGGTCTGTATCGCTTTACTGCCCACAAAACACCCAAGGAAGATGACAAAAAAGATCCCCTCTGGCTTGCCCTTGGTTTTACAGAAAAAAACGTGCCCGATGCCGAACACAAGGCCGCTCGCCGTGGCGAATATACAGCTGAAGGCATTATGCTTGCCCGCGACCTTGCCAATAGCCCTGCTAATATTTTGCCGCCCATGGCCTTGGCCAAAGCTGCAAAAAAAATGGCCAAAAAACACGCCATGCAGTGCCAAGTCATGGATAAGAAAGCCTTGGAAAAAATGGGCTGCAACACTTTGCTTGCCGTGGGACAAGGTTCCAGCGAACCCCCTTGCATGATTACCATCGAACACGCGCCCAAAGGGCATGAAAATGAAGAACCCATCATACTTGTAGGCAAAGGGCTTACCTTTGATTCCGGTGGTATAAGCATAAAGCCTGCTGCAAATATGCACTTAATGAAATGCGATATGGCAGGGGCTGCCGCCGTTTTGGGTGCCATGCATACCATAGGCCAATGCGATATTGAACGTCGTGTCATAGCTGTGCTTGCTTGCGCTGAAAATATGCCAGACGGTTCTGCCATGCGCCCCGGCGATGTCATCACCACTCTTTCCGGCAAGACCGTAGAAATTATCAATACCGATGCCGAAGGCCGCTTAGCCTTGTGCGATGCCTTAACCTATGCCCAAAATACTTGGGAGCCCGCTCTCATCGTAGATATCGCCACACTTACCGGTGCTTGCATTATTGCCCTTGGGCACGACATAGCCGGTCTTTTTTGTGATGATAAAGCCCTCACAGAAGAAATTTGCAATATCGGCGGTACCGTTGGCGAAAACTTCTGGCCATTACCATTGCACGAAGCCTATGAAGATGAGCTAAAAAGCAATGTGGCTGACCTTTCGCACCTTGG
>CAYJHG010000224.1:0-3222 GCA_964369535.1 uncultured Desulfovibrionaceae bacterium | reverse complement strand
TTATGAAAATCTATAAAGCTAGGGTTAGAAGGCTCCGCACAATTGATTGCGCATTGTGTATTGTGCGAAGCCTTATGTTATAAAATGCTAGAATTCGTAAGCAAAGATAAGGTTAGCTTTCCATGCGTCAGCTTTACCTTCCCAACCATTGGAATTGCCAATTGCATCGTCCCACTCATCTGTATTAAATCCGTTGAAGATATAGCCCACTTCAACAACAGCTTGGAGATTATCATAAATCTGCCAAGTGGTGTCGAAGTTAAGTTCTACAAGGTAATCTTGAGTGGTAAGGTACATACCGTTTCCGGCATCCCAACCAGCGTGACCAACGTGTTCCATCATTTCTGGGCTGTTGGTACCACCAATATAAGTAACACGGAAGGTATGGCTTAAATCTTCAACAAAGGAGAAGTCAGCCAATTGTAAACCGATGGCCCATGTGCCGTCGTATTCCACTTTAAGGCCGGATTCGCCAAGGGCGCCCCAACCAAAACCGTCTTGGTAGAAGGAGGTGAATGTACCTGTGCCAGTGATGGTGGGCATGCGCTCAGAACCGTTGTCCAAATCGCCGTCGTCACCAGAAGCGTACCAAGCAAAGATACCTGGACGACCCCAATCAAGGCTGTATTCAGCAAGGGCTTTTACTACCCAACCAGAACGGTCAGAGCTTGCGCGGTCATGGTTACCATGTCTATCCCAAACGCTGTAGTTACCAAAGCCGTAAGAAGCGCCGTAGTTGATATCAAATTCAAAATTCCATGGGTCAAGAGCGGTGATAACAATGGGAATGCCGGCATAGATTTGTGTGCCATAGGCATTGTCCATGTTCCAATTGCCTTCACCTGGATACCATACGGTACCATAAGAGCCTTTCGCAAAGTTCATGCCTAAGGGCAAGGTGTTGCCAATGTCTTCATTGTTGGCAACAACGGCATTTCTGCCTACCATGCCATACATGACCCAAGGGGTGATTTCAAAGCCATCAAAAGACATGGGCAAGCTCAACATAAAGTAGTCGGCATTATCAAGATAGTTGCTGGAATCGTTAGAAACTCTTTCTTCCCAAGGGGAGTCGCTATCATGGCCATAGTTGTCATTTAGGGGACGCAACCACATGGCGGTTAAGCCAATGTTGTCGTTGAAAGGAACATTGGCAGCAATACCGGCAACTTGATCGTCAAATACGGCAGAACCGCCGGCAGCATTAGGCATGGCTGCACCAAAGATACCCATGCGGAATTGCAATTCGGTATTAGGCACAAACCAGTCAATGTAAGCACCCATAAGTTCAACGATTTTGCCGTCAGCGCCAAGGGCACCACCGCTTTCGCTATTTCCCCATATGGTATCGCCCATTTCAAATTGTACGGTACCAGAAAGGCTTTCGCTGGCAATGGCTTCTAATTGCAAGCGAACACGTTGGCCTGCTTGGAAAATGTCATTGCCGCCTTTGTTGTTTTGCTCAAAAGTAGCTTCATTACCGCCATAGCCCATAAGAAATTGGCCAGTCGCTTTAAATTCAATGGCATTAGCCTCGGTTACGCAACCCCATACTAAGCCAGCGACTAAGGCTAGGGTCATTAGTTTATTTTTCATATCTTCCTCCCGATATGATTTTATTGCACTGCTAAAAGGCAAGCCATTTGCCTTTTAAAATGGGTGCTGCTTTGTTATTAAGCATAAACCTTCTCGTGCACCTTGCAATAAATAGTTAGTATTTCACATCAATTTTGAGCCGTGACATACGGCGCAAACAGTGTAGGAACCTCGTACAAAAATTTATATTGTAAATGAAAATGCTTGTCAATATCTTTTTTGAAATAAATTGCACAAAAATAAACATAAAAAATTAATTATGAAATTCCTTTTCTTTATTTAATGACAGTCAAGCATAGTCTACTGTAATTTTGTTAAATTTAAATAATATGTAGATTGCCTGTATGATGGTTGCCAATAAAAAAACTTCCTGAAGCTGTAAGGCTTCAAGGAAGTTTTTTTTAAAAACAAGAAAATAAAGCGTAGAGCTTATGCAAGTAACTTTTTAGATTGCCACTTAGAAAAAGCCCAAACACCTATAATGCCGGCACTGCCGGTGAGCACCAAAGACGTTTGCGGCGCAAAAACAAGTATACCGCAAAGCGCTAAGAATATACGCAAAGCCATGGGAATTTTTGTATACGCAAAACCAACCCAAAATGAAGAGAAAGCCATAACTCCCATAATAGCGCTGAAAACAGAGAGCATATTGGTAGAAGGATCGCCAAGCATGAGTAGCCCTGGGTCATAGCAAAAGGCTATGGGCACAAGAAAACCTATGCAACCCAATTTCATGGCTTGGAAGCCAGTGGCATTGGGGGGGGAGCCAGCTATGGAACTTGCCGCATAGGCTGCTAAAGCCACAGGGGGTGTAATGTTGGAAATAATGGCATAATAAAAAACAAACATATGTGCTGAAAGGGGCTCAAAGCCAAGCTTAACAAGCACAGGCGCGCCAAGGGCAGAGGCTAAAATATACGCACCCGTGGTGGGAAGCCCCATGCCAAGTACCAGCGATACAAGCATAATAAGAACTAAGGCCAAAAAGGGCGTGTCGCCGGCTAAAGAAATAACAAAGCCCACAAGTTTACCGCCAATGCCTGTTAAAGCCACAGAACCAAGCACAATGCCAGCCGCGGCGCAAGCTACACAAACCAGCGGAATGCTTTTTGTTCCTTCGTAGATGGCGTCCAAAATTTTCTTAGGTCCCATGCGTCTTTTGGGGTCTGGCAAGGAAACTATCCAGCACAAAACAATACCAAGCATGCCGGCTTTCATGGGGGAAGCCCCGTCAAGCAAGGTGTACACCACACCCACAATGGGAATGAGCAAGTATATGCTTTTTAAGGCATCTTTAAGGCGTGGCAATTCGTCGGGGTCAAGGCCGCGCATGCCGGAACTATAGGCGGTTAAGCGCACCATGAGCAAGAGGGCGCCATAGTACATAAAGGCCGGCAAGATGGCACTTATCATAACATCTTTAAATTGTATGCCAAGAAATGAAGCCATAAGAAATGCGCCAGCACCCATAACTGGTGGCATTATCTGCCCGCCTGTACTAGCTGCTGCCTCCACAGCTCCTGAAAAAGTGGGGCTGTAGCCTATGCGCTTCATAAGAGGAATGGTAAAGGAACCTGTGCCATATACATTGGCCACGGCAGAACCGCTGATGGAACCAAAAAGGCA
>CAYJHG010000223.1:0-3224 GCA_964369535.1 uncultured Desulfovibrionaceae bacterium | reverse complement strand
CCTTGAATAATTTCCATATTATTCACATTAAAGCCGCCAACGGCATAGCCTTCGGCGTAAGCTCGGGCAAGCATGTCATGGGGTCCCACTAGTGGCATAAGGCCTCCTTTAGTTAAATATAAAATGGTTATTGTTTTTCACAAAATCGAAAAACATAGGGCTCCTACTAGCACATTTTACAAAAAACGAAAAGCTTATTTTGGCATGTGGCTTGTTCGCAAAATGTGCTAATATGTCTTTATTAAAAGAAAAAAGCTTTTAATATATGGCACATTTTTTTTGGCATAGTTACATTCCTTTGCTAAATTCGCTTAACCAAGAAGCAAAGGCTGTGCGTGCGCGTTGACCATACAAGGCTTTGCGCTCTTTTTTCTTTGCCCTTTCGCCAAGTTCCGGCATTAGACCAAAATGGGCATTGGAAGGTTGAAATTTTTTAACAGGCATACGCAAATGGTTGAGTAAGGCGCCAAGAGCAGATTCAACAGGTGGAGTTGCAAGGTTTTTGTTTTGTAATTCTGCATGTATGAGTAATGCTGCCCACAGGCCGCAGGCCGCAGATTCCACATAGCCTTCAACTCCTGTGATTTGTCCGGCTAAGCGAATGCGCTTATGGGATGGAGAATTTTTCAGGCAAAGATCTGCATCTAATACTTGTGGCGCGTTCACATAGGTATTGCGGTGCATACTGCCAAAGCGAATAAATTCCGCGTTTTCTAAACCTGGGATGAGTCGAAAAACCGTATTTTGCGCCCCATAGGTCAATTTTGTTTGGCAACCTACCAAATTGTACATGGATTCATTGAGGTTTTCTGTGCGTAATTGTACCACAGCATAAGGGCGCCGCCCTGTGCGTGGATCCACAAAGCCCACAGGCTTTAAGGGGCCAAAGGTAAGTGTTCTTTCACCACGTTCGGCCAAGGCTTCAATGGGCATACAGCCTTCAAAGTGCACTTCTTTTTCAAAATCCTTGGTATGGGCTTTTTCTGCGGACATAAGGGCTGCGTGAAAGGCAAGGTATTCGTCTTTTTCCATGGGGCAATTAAGATATTCGCCACTGACAGCACCTTCTTCCGGCTCTTGATAACGCGAAGCGCGGAAAATAATATTTCTGTCTAAAGACTCAGCGCTCACAATGGGGGCTATGGCGTCATAAAAATACAAGGATTTGCCGCCAATGTACTCGCCTATGGAGGCGGCCAAAGCATCAGAAGCAAGAGGACCAGCAGCCACCACAATATGGGTAAAGTCAGCTAAGTTTGCATCATCAAGGCTTTGTATTTGTTTGCGGTGCAGGCTAATGTTTTCGTGTGATTCCAAAGCTTCAGTCATGCGACTGGCAAAGAGTTCACGATCCACAGCCAAAGCCTTGCCTGCAGGCACAGCACATGCATCGGCCAAAGCCATAAAAGGGCTTTGCAGTTCGCGCATTTCTTGTTTTAAAAGCCCAATACCCGACGTTAATTCGTTGGAGCGCAAAGAGTTGGAACAAACAAGTTCGCCCAATTTTTCCATGTGGTGAGCAGGCGACATGTGCAGGGGCTTTTGTTCAAAAACGTGCACATGAAGGCCAAGCCGTGCCAAGGTGAGGGCGCATTCGCAACCGGCAAGGCCTGCCCCTATGATGGCTATGTGTGACATGATAACTTTCTGCTAAGGTTTAATGTAGGCAAAGCCGTCGCGTTGCCTGTCTACAATTTCCACAATACCGGCAGGCACAATGTGCACAAAGTCTAGTAAATCTTCTTTGGTAATGCCTGCCTTGTTCATGGCATTTTGGCATACGCGAAAGCTCACGCCTGCCGCATTAAGTTCGGCCATGCTGCCTGCATGAGGATTATTGGTATGCTTCATAAATTGCGCAGCGCCGGAATTGGCAAGCACAACAACAGTATAGTCTTGCCCTTTTAAGGCTATGTTATAGTTTGTAATATTTGTGAGTGCCATGCCCATGCGTGTTTCGTCCGGCAAGTCAACGTGTACTAAGAGATCATATTTCATAATAATTTTTCCTTATGCAGAGGTTTTTTGTTGTGCAGCCTTTAATTGTCCGCAAGCGGCATTAATGTCTTGCCCCTTGCTTTTGCGGATGATGGCCGTAATATTTCTATCCCACAAATAATGCTCAAAAGCCAGCACTTGTTCTTGTGAAGGGGCTTTATAGGGAGCGCCTTCGGCGGGATTATAGACGATGAGATTAAGTTTGCCCTTTACCTTTGAAACCAGTCGCGTAAGCTCTCTGGCATGTTCGATGCCGTCATTGACGCCGCCAAGCATAAGATATTCAAAGGTAACTCTTTCGCGTGTTTTTAAAGGATAATGGGCAAGGCTGTCCATAAGTTTATCCAAGTCCCAGCGGGCGGCCTTGGGCATAATTTTTTCGCGCAAAGCTTGATTGGGCGCGTGTAAGGAAATGGCAAGATAGGCAAGACCGGATTCGCCAAGTTCGCGTAAACCCTTTTCAATGCCACAAGTGGAAACCGTTATGCGCCGAGGTGAAAAATTAAGGCCGTGGTCATCGTTTAAACTTGTTAAAGAACGCAACATTTCTTTGAGATTGAGCAGGGGTTCACCCATGCCCATAAAGACCAAATTACGCAATTTTGGATGATCTGGTCTTGTATCTTCAAGGTATTCACGCGCAACCAGTACCTGTCCCAATATTTCGGCATGGGTCATATTGCGCTCAAAGCCCATGCTGCCTGTGCTACAAAAAGTACAAGCCATGGCGCAGCCCACTTGCGAAGAAAGACATTGAGTTAAGCGCACAGTGCCGTCGCGCGATTCTGAGGGAATAATCACCGTTTCCACTTGTGCTCCGTCAGCCAAAGTGAGCAGAAACTTAGTGGTGCCGTCCTTGCTTTTAGCAATGGTGCTTACGGTGGGCCAAGTGATATGGGCACATTCGGAGAGCTTTGCCCGAGTGGCTTTAGAAACATTGGTCATGCTGTCAAAATCCCGCGCCATTTTTTGCCATAGCCATTGCCACACTTGCAGAGCGCGGAATTTGGGTTCGCCAAGTTCTTGCATAAATGCTTGCAGCTCGGGCAAGCTCATGTTCAAAATATCAATCATATGTTCCAACTGTTTAGATGACGCTTGGTCGTACGTCCTATACGACACAAGCTATCGCAAACGTCGCTGGCGCCAAAAGTAAATTTTGGCTTGCTTTGGTTTGCTCCGCTGCGCGGCCAGCCCGCGTCCTGCGGGCTAAAATTGTTTAGATG
>CAYJHG010000222.1:0-3239 GCA_964369535.1 uncultured Desulfovibrionaceae bacterium | reverse complement strand
TATAAAGCGGCATGTCGTTTTTAACAAAAGTGCAACATATGGGCATGGCCGCCGTCATTATGAGTGTAAGCATTATGCTCTCTCGTTTTATGGGGCTTTTGCGCGATAAAGTTATTTCGTGGCAATTTGGGGCTTCCGGCGAGGCCGATTTGTATTT
Source organism: uncultured Desulfovibrionaceae bacterium (assembly GCA_964369535.1). Classification (GTDB taxonomy): domain Bacteria; phylum Desulfobacterota; class Desulfovibrionia; order Desulfovibrionales; family Desulfovibrionaceae; genus CAYJAD01. The sequence continues at coordinate 3,082 of CAYJHG010000222.1, read as the reverse complement.
CACAGCTTTTGTTATTCCGGATTTTATCAACTACCTCTTAGCCGGTGGCTATGTGTCCATTACGCTTATGCCACTGCTTTCTAAGCGTTTTGCCGATGATGAAGCCGATGCATGGCGTTTTTTTTCAAGCATATTTTGGTGGGCTTTAAGTGCCGTAACTTTATTAAGCCTTTTGGCTTTTATCTATGCAAAACCCTTGGCTCACTTGGTAGCGCCAGGCTTTGACGCCGAGCAAATACAAAGACTTACATTTTTTTTACGCATTATTTTACCGGCACAAATTTTCTTTGTAAGCGGAGCTTGCTTTTCGGCATTGCTCTATTTGCGCAAGCAATTTGTGGTGCCTGCCTTAACTCCGCTCATTTATAATGGCTTTATTATCCTTTGCGGCCTTGCCCTACCCTATCTTGGTCTTGCGCACGGCATGGAAGGTTTTTGCTATGGTGTGAGCCTTGGGGCGGCCTTTGGAGCCTTTATTCTTCCTTATATGGCGGCGGCCAAGGGCGGCATTACCATACATTTTATAGGGCGCCATGCCCTTATGAAGCGCTTTTTACTCATAGCCTTGCCACTCATGCTTGGGCAATCGGTGGTTATGCTGAATGAACAATTTTTGCGCATATTTGGTTCCTTGGTGGGCGACGGTGCCATCAGCCTTTTAAGCTATGCCAGACGCATTTCACAAGTGCCCGTGGGCATGATAGGGCAAGCTGTGGCTGTGGCTTCGTATCCTTTTTTAACATCCTTGGCAGCGCAAAATAAACAACAAGAATTTGCCGCCACCTTGCGTATGGCTTCTAATAACAGCACCATCATCTTATTACCTTTAAGCGCATGGATGATAGCGGCTGCCGTTCCCACCATGGGTTTTGTTTTTGAGGGTGGATCTTTTTTACTAAATGACACCATGGCCTCTGCTCCGCTTTTACAACTCATGCTTTTGGCTGTGCCACTTTGGGGAGTACAAATGGTACTTGGGCGCGGCTTTTATGCCCTTGGCGACACCCTCACACCGGCTTTGAGCGGCACGGCTGTCACTGTGGTAAGCTTACCATTCTTTTATATATGCTTACCCCTTGGCAGTTTTGGTATTGCTTTGGTCAGTTTTTTAGGAGTGCTTGCCTATATCATTATTATCATGCTCATCTGGCGCAAACGCCAAGGAAGCGCCGCTTTTACGGGCCTTTGGAATATTGTATGGCAAGGCATAAGCGTAAGCCTTGCGGCTGGCCTTGTGGCATGGTGGGTAAGCGATAAAACTCTTGCCATAAGCACCACTTTACCCTCTGTATGGCCGTATGTATTGGCACTTGGCACAAGCTTTGTGGCCTTTACCCTCATATATATGGGTGCAGCCCAACTTATTTTTCCACAACTAACTAAACCCCTTTGGGCTAGATTAAACAAATTGTTACGCCATGCCCCCTAATCATTATGTCACCAAGGAACAACACGGCTGGCGTTTAGATAAAGTGCTGGAACAGCTTTTCGTTTCTATGAGTTTGCGTCAGCGCCGCGCCTTATGGAAAAAAGGACGTGTTTTTGTGGATAATAAAGCACGTCCTGCCGGCTATGCTGTTCGTGAAGGGCAATGTGTGCAATTTGTTTCAGACAGCACTCAAGCACCTGAAAAGCAAGATATACCCACAAATACTGACCTTGTATTGCAAGCAAAGTATTCGTCCAAGCCCCCCCCAAAACATACTTGGTTTTTCTTTCATAAACCAAGCCAATTGGCCACCAGCGCACAATATGCACAACCCAAGAGCCTTGAAAGCCTTGTGTCAAACATATTACTAGAACACAACGTAGACGCGTGCCCCTTGCTCTGCAACAGATTAGATACGGCAACTTCCGGCATAGTAGTGGCGGCAAAAGACAGTGATCATGTGCAAATATGGCGACAATGGGAACAAGACGGACTTTGCGAAAAACGCTATGTGGCTATTGTTACATCGCAAAACGGTCACATTCCTGCGCAATGCACCATAAAGGCCGAACTTGATACTCACAAAAGAAAAATCAGCCGCGTGCTTAAAACCGAAGCCCCTGTGGTGCGCCATACCCATTTTACCCATTTGGGACAACTTACAAAGGCAGATCTGGAAGCGCTAGGTCAAAATTTCCCCCATGTTTTTCCTGAACATGCACAGCAACAAGCGAAAACCACACATCTTGTGGGCGCCATCATTAAACAAGGGGCGCGCCACCAAATACGAGCCCATGCCGCTCATGCCGGTTTTGCCTTATTGGGGGATACGCGTTATGCCTTGCGTCAACTTCCCCATGAGGCAGAATTTTTTTACCTGCATCACGGTTTTTTGCGCTTCCCTTTAGGCGAAGTGCACTGCCCACCCCCTTGGCAAAATGTCTTAAATGATACACTTTTTTCTCTCATACAAAAGTTTTTTTCTTGTTCATAGTATTGACACCTTCAGTTAAACACCGCATGATACGACAATACAAAATGTAAGGAGATGCTTATGAAAAAGCGCATTTTAAGCGTGTTTTTGCTGCTTGTCATTTGTTTTGGCACAAACATTGCTTTGGCAAAAGAAGATATTTTTCATGGTTTAACTGGTCAAGTGTGGAAAGCTTCAAGCCTAGATAACAAAACTTCCTTTATCTATGGGCTAGAGTCTGCCGTTGCCATTGAATATGTCACTGCCGAGCACATAGCTGAGCAAAAAGGACTTGCTACAGACAAACAAAGCATTGTCAAATCTTTAACCGCCTTTCCACAATGCTGGATTATGGCCTTTGACGGTGTAGACAAAAAGAGTATTGTGGGTGCCATTGACGCTTGGTATGCCAAACACAGCAACCAGCTACAAAAGCCTGTGCTCGATGTTTTATGGTATGAAATAATGGAACCCAAACTTGCCAAAAAATAATGAGGTAATTATGCGAAATATTCTTATAGCCGGTGTTTTAATGCTTGCGCTTGCCGGCGGCACAGGATGCACTAATATGTCCAGAACAGGTCAAGGCGCCACAAGCGGTGCAGCTCTTGGCGCTGCTGCCGGCCTTGGCATTGCGGCCATATCTGGCGGAGCCCTTGGTTGGGGAGCTTTAGCAGGAG
>CAYJHG010000221.1:0-3249 GCA_964369535.1 uncultured Desulfovibrionaceae bacterium | reverse complement strand
TTTTGCAATTTTTTTAAGTAATCGTCACGACAGTCATAACTGCAAAAGCGGTGTATGGTTTCGCCATTTTTAATGGTTATACTGCTGTCTGCGTCAATATATGTACCACATGCGGGATCTTTTACCATTTCACCTTCCGAAACTTTACGCTCCATTTCGGCTGGGTCGTTTTGCTTGTCCAATTTCTTTTTCACATCATTGGCAAACAATCTGTATAAAAGATAGCAAGCCGCTGCCAAGATTATCCATTTCCACATAGTGTATTCTCCTTCAACCCCTACAATTATTATCAGATTGTTAAAAAAATTGCCGCATTAACTTTTGTGGCAGGCTATTACGCACTTTACTGATATATTCTCTGACCATCTATACTATATGTTATTGAATCTAAAGATTTTTCAATCTTTACATACATGTCATGTGAAATTTCTTTTCCAAGTACATCACTCAAAGGAATGAGCATAAAAGCTCGCTCAAACATACGCGGATGCGGCAAGGTTAAAAAAGAAGAATCTTGCACTTCTTCTCCAAAAAGCAAAATATCAAGGTCAATGGCTCTAGGGCCATATTTACATTCAGAGCTAGCAGCACTGCGATTACGCCCCAACCTTTCCTCTAAAAGCAACAAATATTCTAGCAGCTTAGCCGATGTCCAGGTGATATCACAACCGACACGAATGACCTGATTCACAAACCAAGGCTGCTCTTTAAAACCCTGCGGTTCCGTATAGTATAATGGAGACTGTGCTTCTATATGTAAGCCTATTTCTGCTTCTATAATTTCACAAGCACGTTGCAAAATAGCCTCGCTGTATCCCATGTTGGAACCCAGGCAGATGTAACACATTGTTGTACTCATTACCCTGTACATATTCTTTTTAATACATTGTTATAATTCATTTTCTAGGCGGCCTGTAATATTATCTCTTATCCATTTTGCGTCTAACCATTCAAGCGGTGTCACTTCAACTCCACCCACAAGTATGCCAAAATGCAAATGATCTCCAAAGGCCATACCACTAATACCCGTGGTTCCAAGCTCATCACCTTTTTTAACCATTTGGCCGGAGTCCACAAAAATATCGTTTAAATGCGAATATAATGACATGAGCCCAAGGCCGTGATCCACCACCACAAGCTTACCATAAATACCTAATTCACCAGTAAAAACCACCTTTCCATTATTGGCAGAAGGCACAGGGGCATTTTTTACAGAAGCCAAATCAAAGCCAAGATGCCATTGATTGTCTATGACTTTATCATTATAAACATAGCTTCTGTGATCGCCATAGCCTGCTCTAGATGCAGAACGTGGCAAACGCATAAACGAACCTTTCCAATACAAGGTGTCCGCACTTTCTTTGCCTATTTCTGCTAAAAAAGTAGTGTTGGCCAAGCGTATATCGCGGTTTATAATAAGAAATCTTTCAAGCGGTGTTGCGGCATCTGGGGCTAAACCATAAAGCCTTTCTGTTACAAGATCTAAAAAATTATCGGTAATTTTAATGCGGTCGGATCTAAATTTTCGCTGACGCGCAAACACAGCAACGCCCCTTTCGCTGGTATTGCCTGCCAAGTCTTGCGCCATAAGTACGGGCTTAAAATCTTTAGGTTGTATATTATGAGGAAAGGCAAAATAACAAACATAGCTCTCGTCGGCCTGCTTATAGCCTTTGAAAAATTTCTCTCCCACCTTTATGCCGGTTATTTGCACTTCTTCATTAATGGTATAGCGAACAACACTAGCCCCGCCACGGCGCACATAGGGCTGGGGCGAAATGACAGACATGCGCGGTTTTTGCGTATCAAGGCGCATGGGAATAAATATGGTTCGGCTATTGCCAAAACCAAATCCAGCCAAAGACGCGTCCACAGCGCGTATTTCCAAATCAAAGGCTCCTTCGCGCAAGCCGGTTTTCTTTAAATCAAATGTAACGGTTTCTTCTTGCTGATACGGCGAAAAATGCTGTGAAAACACCGGTATACGATTATTATTTTTGCGGACAACAACAGTAACAGAACGCATCTTTGAAGAATCAGACATAAGAAGCTGCATTTCTGTATTCAAAGAAATTTTGCCCGTATTAGGAGTCAAGGTAATACTTGGACCTTCCATATCTTTAAAAAATGCATATCCGCCAAGCCCTAGTCCGCCCACAAATATACAAAAGAAAAGCGAATATACAATCGATTTAATACGCATACACAATGCCGCCTAGCAAAATTTATTTTTTTACAAAAACCTAAAATCTCATTGCAAACAACGTTACCTAAGGGGTCTTTGCATTGTCTAAAACCAACACACCTAAAAGCTATGCGCTCTTTTGTAATGATAAAACATATGCCAAACTTTTTCAAACATTTTTCCCCCATATTCAAAAATAACTTCATCCCATTGTATGTTTAGCGCCAAGCAACACACCCTTATACCAAGTTTTGTTATGGTTGACTAAAGGGCAAAAATTTGTTCTTAAGACGTGTTGCACTTTCTTTTCTGCACAGATTTTGCTATGCGAGTGATATATGACACAGTATTTCCAAAATGCCTCAAAAACCGCATCTACACACAAAATTTCCGAGGTGGACCCAAGGATTTTACGCGCCTCCATGGTGCGAAGCCTGCATAGTAAAATGGGCATCAAGGACAAAAGAGTCTTAAAGGTCATGAATGATTTACAAAGACACCTTTTTGTGCAAGAAGCTTTTCGCATGCAAGCCTATGAAGACCGCCCTTTGCCCATAGGTTATGGGCAAACCATTTCTCAGCCTTCCACCGTGGCCTTTATGACAGAAAGCCTTGAATTAGAACAAGGTATGCGTGTTTTAGAAATTGGCACAGGCTCAGGCTACCAAGCGGCCGTACTGTCTCTTATGGGCTGTAGGGTTTATACAGTGGAACGTATACCGGAACTTTTTAAGGCTACGCGAACCCTGCTCACAAGAACATTGCAACTGCGTAATATTTACATGAAACTTGATGACGGCACCCTTGGTATGGAAGAAGCAGCCCCCTTTGACCGCATTCTTGTAACCGCTGGAGGGCCTGAAGTACCAAAGCCACTCATCAAGCAATTGGACGAAGGAGGTATTATGCTTATTCCTGTGGGTGATCAAAAACGCGAACAGCATCTTGTGCGCTTGCGCCGCGAAAATGGACAAGTTATTGTGAAAAACTTAGGGCCGGCAACTTTCGTTGATCTTGTGGGTAATCACGGCTGGTGATAAGCAATACAAAAAGCAGCATCTGCT
>CAYJHG010000220.1:0-3250 GCA_964369535.1 uncultured Desulfovibrionaceae bacterium | reverse complement strand
ACCCTTCACCAAAGCTTTGGGCATATAGAAATAAAATGGAATTTGCCGTGGGGCATGATGGTCTAAATCAGCTTGCACTTGGTTTGCGCGGCAAAGGCTCACACCATGTGGTGCCAACGCCTGAATGTTTGCTCATGCCTGAATTTTTTAAACCTGTGCTTAATAAAGTGCAAAATTTGATGTCGGCCACAGGTTTAAAGCCTTGGCAGGGTGAAGGTCAGTCACAATCTGCACAAGAAAATACGGCTCATATTTGGCGCCATGTGATTTTGCGAAGCTCTGATACACCTTTGGGCTGTCATGTGCAGCTCATAACAGCGCCTACCAATGGAAAAAATCGGCATAGCATAGCTCGCCTTGGGCAAAATCTTTTGGACGCAAAACTGGGGGTTATAGGTTTTGTGCACGAAGAAAGGCACAGCGCGTCGCTTTTTGCTATGGGTGAACGTTGTATTACTTCCCTTGGCGAAAAACATTTGACCTTGCACTTGGCAGATATAGATTATATTTTGCCGCATGGGGCATTTTTTCAAGTAAATACTGGTGCTGCTAAGCATATATGCACAGAGGCAGCACATATGGCAGATTTGCAAGGTCACGAAATTCTATGGGATGTCTATTGTGGCGTGGGGGCGCCAGGGCTTTATGTGGCAAAAAATGCCAAGGCTGTATATGGTGTAGAAAGCCACAAGCCAGCCATAGACATGGCCAAACAAAATGCCGCTCGTTTGGGCATAACTAATTGCACATATGTGGCAGATAAAGCAGAAAATATTTTGCATACTTGGCCAAAACCACATGTAATTCTTTTAGATCCGCCAAGGGCAGGCATGCACGCCAAAGCTTTGGCAAGTGTGCTGAAGGCAAAGCCAGAGCGTATAGTGTATATTTCTTGTAATCCTGCAACATTAGCTCGAGATATTGCTGCATTAAGCCCCATGTATTTTGTGGAAAATGTAAGTGCCGTGGACTTATTTCCACACACAGCTCATGTGGAGTCATGTGTAAGCTTGTGTAGGGCGCAATAAGTTTCTCCCAATGTGCCTTCATTTTTATATGTTACTAATATAATGGCATGTTTTTGTGCAGATAAATATCATAAATAAATTGACCTCAAAAGGCTTGTGTGCTAGCTTTTAACCACTTTGTGAAATGAGGCACGAGCTCTTGGTTCTTTGACAAAAGAGCATAGGGGCAGTAAAAGAATTTGGCATGTGTGATTTTTTTTGTAAGGTTGAGCACATGTTCAGAAAAATACTTTGGGGTGCCGCATGGACTTAGGCTCAAGGCTCAAAGCCAAGAATAAAAGCATGGAACTTTTTGCTACGGCGGGAACCATTGGCATGCATATGATCAGTGGCCCTGCGGTGGGTTTTGGCATAGGGTATGCCCTAGATGCATGGCTTGGTACAAGTCCTTGGCTTAAATTGGTTTTTTTTATCATTGGCATCGGTGCAGGTTTTTTGAATGTGTATGAAGACAGCAAAAGGCTTTTGCGCAAGATGGACAAGCAGCCACCAGGTTCTGGCCATGTGCCCAATGATACAGAAAAAAGCCAAAACAATGGTGCAGAAGGTACCGTTGATTTTGGCATAGAAAGTAGTGCAGAAAGTGATATAAAAGCGCCCATGAAAGAGCGCGGAGAAAACTAGATGTCATTTCCAAAGCTTGCGCACTCATTGGAAGCTTGGCTTTGGCGCAGGGGTTTTCACCTGCCGTCCATAAGGCTTATAATGCGCAATATTCTGCTTTTTTTGGCTGCGTTGCTACTTTTGGGGCTTATGTCCTTGCCTTTTTCGGATAAACCGCTTACATTTGCGGTGGGTGCTTTGATATTTGCTAACGTTTTTTGGGGAATCGCTAGGCATATCTTGGGCATCCGACTAACGGCATACAGCATGGCATTGCTCATATCCATGTTAATGCTGACAACATTGCGGTTAGTTGTTACTGCCGTAATATTGTATGTGGTACTTGTTGTGTATCATGCCTCAGCCATCGCCTTAGTTGGCGGTATTATTGTAAGTTTGGCTGTGGCTCTTGGAACCTATGCCCGAGCAAATGCAATTGGGCACAAGCAGTAAGGAGTGTGTTGTATGGCAGGTAGTTTGCCAAGTCCGGTGTTGCTTTCTACATTATGCAACATGGATCAAATCACCCTTGGTGGTCAGGTAATTGAGTTTCGTCATGTGTTCTTCTCTTGGACTGCCATGGCAATACTTTTTGTTGCCGCTTTTCTTGTAAAGCGTAATATCACCATGGTTCCCGGTAAATTGCAGAATTTTTTTGAGGCAATCATTGGTACCATTGACGACTTTGTCTGTAGTAACTTAGGCGAAAAGGACGGCAAAAAATATGTGCCCCTTTTGGCCGGTATTTTCTTGTATATTATCACCATGAATTTGCAAGGCCTTGTGCCCGGTTTTGACGCGCCCACAGCCAACTTAAACACCACGGTGAGTATGGCTTTGGTGGTCTTTGTATACTATAACTTTGTGGGTATGCAGCGTTGGGGCTTCCATTATGTCAATCACTTCACAGGTCCATCTAAAGCGCTTATTCCGCTCATGTTCCCCTTGGAAGTTGTGTCGCATATTTCACGCCCACTTTCGCTAAGCTTGCGTCTTTTTGGGAATATTCGCGGTGAAGAAATTGTTATTATTCTTGCCTTCCTTATGGCACCCATACTTGGTTCTTTGCCGGTATATGCGCTGTTCTTGCTTGGCAAGTGCATGCAAGCCTTTGTATTCTTTATGTTGACTATGCTGTATATCAAGGGTTCCTTGGAGCATGCACACTAGGATTTTAAGGCAACCTAATTTTGTGGGGAATGGTCTTCGGACCCAAACATATAATAATATCTTAAGGAGTTACACATGCGTAAATTAATGATGATTGCTTTGAACACTGTTGCCCTTCTTGGCATGGCTTCCATGGCATTTGCCGCTAGCCTTGATTCTGCTTCCCTTGGTTTAACCACCTTGGCAGCTTCCCTTGGCATCGGCATTGCTGCTTTTGGTTGCGGCATTGCAATGGGTCTTGGTGTGAAAGGCGCCTGTGAAGGTATTGCTCGTAATCCTGACGCCAGTGGTAAAATCACCGGTACCATGATTTTGGCCTTCGCATTTATCGAATCCTTGGCCATTTACGCCTTGGTTGTGAGCTTCATCTTGTTGTTTGCTAACCCATTTGTTGGCTAGTAAATTACTACAAGTTTTAAAAAAAGCCTTGGGGGAAACTCCAAGGCTTT
>CAYJHG010000219.1:0-3274 GCA_964369535.1 uncultured Desulfovibrionaceae bacterium | reverse complement strand
CTTTTCGCCACCCTTACAGCCGTCGCATTTGGACGGATCGACAAAAGTCGGCATACTTATCCTCCAACTTTAAGTGTTAATTTATTCTAAACCAGCGGAAAATCCACCAGCGGAACCTAAAAAGACTGGCAACTCCAATCTTTTATATGTTCCACCCAGGTCATCACAAAACACTTTGTGCCCCTAAAGAACAAGCTAAGCGAATTTTAAAAAAACGTCAAGAGAATGTACAATTTTTCACAAGCTTTTTTTTCTTGTCAAAATAATACGTCGTTGGAAAATTTTTTGTCTCAAATTCTTTAACACATTTTGCAGAACGCCGTCTACTATTTTTTTTAAAAACATCCTTAAATACATATTAACTCCATGTTTTTACAACGAATAAACAAAAAAACACCTCTTACGCAAATGCCTTGTAAGGAAGCTTATTTTTTTAGCACCCCATTTTTGGGCTTGCCTGATTAGTCTTTTCGCGCTAAGCAATAGCTCACGTTAACAATAATATGTGAGAGATAACATGGACAATCAAAGAGAAAAACGCCCGGCCAAACGTCCCCCTTTGCGCGAAACAGTTATGCAATTGGACAAAGACCTTTTACGCATGTTTGCACGTCGCAGCAATATCTTAGAAAAAATGAAAGGGCGCAACACTCACCTTGATGCCCGTGAAGAAAAAGAATTGCGCACATCTTGGGAACAATACGCCACCCAAATGACCCGCGACCCACGCATCATTCACCAGCTCTTCGCTCTGCTCCAGGAAATCGAATTTTCTGCAAAACGCGAATCTAGTGACGAAAAACGCCTAGCCTACAACCTTGCACCGCAAAGATCTCCCGTGGATGTTCGCATTACTGCTCCACTTTCGTGTCGACGCAGCCGCTTATACCTTGCCCTTGCCGCAGTTACAGGCTCAGCCTTACGCCTTTTCCCAAGCTTGCTCAGCGACGCAACCATTGAATGTATAAAAATGTTCAACCAATGCGCCACCTCTCTGGCATGGGACGACGACGGCACCTTACGCGCTCGCGAAGGCGGTGGGCTCTCACTACCCGATAAAGTTATACATGTGGGTGATGACGCTCTTAATTTCTACCTATTGCTTGCCCACTACATAGGCAAGCCCACTCGCGCAAAATTTATTGGCGAATCAAAACTTAAAAATAAAGACCTTACCGCACTGCGTAAATTTTTACCCGAACTCGGCGCACGCCTAAGCCACGTTCTGCCAGGCTCAAGCAGCTTTCCCATACGCTTAGAATGTTCTGGCATTTTACCACACGAAATAAATATCCCCGCAGAGCTTGACCGCGACGCTGTTTTGGGCATCCTTATGGCAGCATCTTTTTATGAAAATCCCATAACCATACACCTTAACGCACATCCCCATGCCGAAGCTATTTTAGAAGAAGCCTTAAGCATACTCACACCCTGTGGCGCACGCATGGAACAACAAGGCCAGAGCATAAAATGCACCCCCGCCACAGAAAACAACCCTTTGCAAATACCCAAAGAGCCACATATAGGCATGGACTTAGGCCTTGCTGCCTACATACTCTCCCTGCCCATGGTCGCCGGTGGCACTGTTCTTCTTGAAGGTGTCTGGCCCCAATGCAAAGAAGCGAATTCACTCGAACTCTTCTATAAAACCATGGGACTTGATGTAACTGTTACCCAAACAAGCATATGCGTAAGCGGTCAAACTCCCACAGAAAATACCGCAGATGAACTACCAAAAATAGATCTATCAAACCTTGATAAACGCTTCGCCCCCCTAGGCATGGTCGCAAGCCTATTGCAAACCCTACACGGCACAAATATACCCATGCCCACCCTGCCAAGTGACACAAATTTAGAAGAAGTCGCCCTCTTCCTTAGCCACTTCAATCTTATGTGGAACGAAGAAAATATTATCTGCGCTCAAACCGAATATAACTTCTTCACCTCACAGGTGAAAGCCGCCGACAATGACGAAATTACTGACACGCAAGATATACCCACAGCAGAATTAAGCCCTGAACCAATAGCCACACCAGAACCTACTATAAGCAACGACAATGCACCCATCAATGGCTTTGTCTTACACCACGCTGCAAAACACCAAAGCCCTACCGTTCAAGAACAAGTGGCCGCATTTCAAAATTCTAACATAAACGAAACAGCACCCACAAAATACTCTGCACTGCACCCAAAAACTGAACGCCGTACAGAAACTATACACACAAAGAGCGAAGAAATAACACCCGAAATCGTCCAAGCTAAACCCGATGATGAAACCGTATGGACAGCACCCTCCCCCACTTGGGCCATGGCCTATGCCCTTTGTGCCTTTAGCCATCGCCACTTAAAATTGGCTAACCCCGGTATCATGACAGAATTTTACCCAAAATTCTGGAATATGTATAACGCACTACCCTGCCCCCATGAAAAAAAACCCAACACGGAGCCGCAGCATGAAAAACCTGTCAGACGACGCATTATTGCCGCAGACCAAGACGGAATTGGAGACGGAGATTCAACTGATTGATGAACTGCTCGATGAAAATGACGCAGCACTACGCACCCTTCTCGCCGCAGAAGACCCTGCCGCAGGCATCTTCTATGCGCAAGATATACACGAACTGCGACAAAAAAAACTCGTGCTGCTCACACGAAAAGAACTTCGGCAAGTGCATATTCGCCGCTTGAATTATCAAGGAAACGCTGATTAATAATTTATTTTGATTTTTTGGGGGGACTTTCCCCTAAACGGACAAGTGCTGGCGCACAATATATTCCCCCCATCCCACGTCAATCTAATTTGAAGAGCTATATTCTTCGATCCAAATGTGAAAGATGGATTGCCGCGAAAATGCGCTAGAAAAACTTATCGCTGAACACAAGCCTTGCGGCGCATTTTCTCGCAATGACATATGAAAACAGCGCCTTGCGCGTAGCCTTGTGGTATCGTCACCTGCCCATGATGCTGTGATATAGAGCGAGTAACCGCGGGTCAGCTTATAACAACCTAATATTACATGTCATTGCGAGCCCCTAGCCGTTGGCGAACGCATGTGAGCCTTTACGGATAGGTAGCGCGGCAATCCATGCCTTAAAAGACTACATACAAGAGAAAAACTATTCTTACAAATTAGATTGACGTGCCCCCTCAAAGCTCGTTTATATAATTTTTTTTAAAATTCTAATCTTTTCCAAATAAAAATTTAGCGCTAACTTTCTCAGAAATATTCATCAGCAAAGCCATAAACTTTCTTATCAGGAATGCTTGCTAAAA
>CAYJHG010000218.1:0-3303 GCA_964369535.1 uncultured Desulfovibrionaceae bacterium | reverse complement strand
AGGGGGTTCCGTCTGGTTTAAATTCTACCACGCGGCTGCGTTCCCATATCCATTTGACGGAGCCGTCTTTCATGATCAAACGGAAACTGGTTTCAAGAGGCAGGCCAATGTTTAAGGTTTTTTTGTTAGCTTCTGCCAAGGGTTCCACATCGTCTGGGTGTATCATATCAAAAAACTCTACGGCATTGTTATGCAGGAGTTCTTGGGCTGTGTAGCCTGTGAGGGGCAAACAACCTTCGCTGACAAAAGTGAAAGTATAGTCCGGTGGATCGTTTAAGCATTGATAAACCATGCCCGGCAAGTTGGACATGAGCGTTTCCATACGTTTTTTGCTGAGCTCAAGTTCTTTCACCGCATCAAGCTTTTCTGAGGCTGTGATGGATAAAGACACAAGGTCGGCTAAGGAAGAGGCAAAATTTTGCTCATCCATGGTCCATGTTCTGGGTGCATAGAATTGTTCTATGCACACAACACCTGCCAATTTGCCCGTAATGCGTATGGGCGCGTCAAGGAGTGAGCAAATATCATCGGCATAACTATCCAACAGGTTGCCAAGCACGCTGTCTTCAGAGGCATCGTTAATGCAAATAATGCGTTCTAGATTGAGTTGATCAATATAATCAGGGCGTTCTTCTAGGCCAAAGTCGTCTTGGACAAGAAATGTTTCTGTGCGGGAATCGTAAGATGTAATATTTTTAAGTACTTTTTCGTCATAATTAATTTGCCATATTCCAATGCGCGTTGCTTGCAAGGCATAAGCACCTTCCTTAGCAATATACCGTGCGGCTTGTTCTACATTACCGCCGGTAAGCTCCGTAGATTTTGTTAGTTTAGCTAAAGCTTTATTTAAGCGATCTGTTCTTTCTTTTTTTTCTTGAGTATCCATGCGCACCTCGTTGGCGTAAAGTATATTATTATCCTTCTAAAACGCGGCCTATGCGAGTGAGGGCATCTTTTAAAACGGCGTCGGATAAAGCATAGGAAAAACGGATGCACTTGGCGTCACCAAAGGCAGAACCGGGAACCACGGCCACATTGGCTTTTTCTAGTAAAGCTGTGCAAAGTTCCACATCGTCAGCTAAGCCTTCGCGAAAATATTGGTGCACATCCACAAAGAAATAAAAGGCTCCACCGGGTTTTGGGCAAATGGCTTTTTGCCAGCTTTGTATAATTTCATAGCCCATATCTCTGCGTCTTTCAAAAGCGGTGCGCATTTCGTCCATGAAGTCCGTATTGCCTTCAAGAGCGGCCAAGGCGGCCTTTTGAGCTATGGAGCAAACGTTGGATGTGGATTGGCCTTGTAAGGTGACAATGGCTTTGGTTAAAGCTTGGCAGGTAATGCTATAACCCACGCGCCAACCGGTCATGGCATAACTTTTTGAAAGTCCGTTGCATAAGGCTACTTGTTCAGGGTAGCGCATAAACCATTGTGCGGCGGAGGCAGATTTTTGCCCATCAAAGACCAATTGGTCATAGATTTCGTCGGCAATCACAAAAAGCCCTTTGGCCATGGCCCATTCCATAATACTGTCAAGTTCTTCTTGCGTATATACAACACCTGTGGGATTGGAAGGGGAATTTAATATCAAGAGGCGGCACTTGGGATTATAGTATTTTTCAAGCAATGGTGCGGTTACTTTAAAGTCGTCTTGCACTAAGGTGGGCACACTTATGGGTATTGCTCCGGCAAGGGCTACCATGTCAGGATAACTGACCCAATAAGGTGCCGGCACAAGCACTTCATCTTCTGGATCAAGTAAGGCTTGCATGATATTATATAGGGGCTGTTTGCCGCCGTTGGAAATAACCACTTGCGCAGCTTCAACAGCAACACCATATTCAGTATTGTAATAATTAGCCACGGCTTTGCGCAAATCCATTATGCCTGGAACCGCAGTATAACGCGTAAAACCGGCATCAATGGCGGCTTTTGCTGCTTCGCAAATATGCTTTGGTGTCGTAAAGTCAGGTTCACCCACAGCAAGACTGATAACGTCAATACCTTGGGCTTTCAGTTCTAATGTTTTAGCGTTGATGGCCAAAGTGGCAGAGGGTTTGACTTCAGAGAAAATTTTCGCAAGTTTCATGCATGCTCCTTAAATGGTGAATAAATGCATAGGTTTATTGTGTAGCTTTGTAAGGAATAGAGCAGAAAAAATGCTCACTTGTCATATTCATGATAAAAACATATGTATTTTTTGCTTAACTATTTGTTTAAAACATATTCTTACTATCTAACAAATAATAATATGTATGTAAATGCTTTATAATTCTTTCGCAAGAATATAGTATTATTAAATTTTATGAGGGCAAAATGATAGAAAAACCATTGCTTACATTTTTAAATTCCTATGTGGTGGGTAGCTTTTTACGTCGCCACAAGCGCTTTAGTGTGGCTGTGCAGCTTGAAGGCAAAGAAGTGTGGATTCATAGCAATAATTCCGGCTCTATGCTTGGGCTTTTGCGTCAAGGCTTGCCCGTGTTGCTTTCTCCGGCCACAAATCCTGCCCGTAAATTAGCTTTTACACAAGAAGCCGTATGGCTTCCTGCAAATAATGTCGCCGTATGGCTTCCTGCAAATAATGCCGCTGTGTGGCTTCCTATGAATAATGACGCAAGCAGGCCAGCAAGCGGTATGCAAGACTGTGAAAGCCAGCCCATTTTTTATGATACTTTTACAGAAAAACAAGGTTTTTGGGTGGGCGTAAACACTTCTATCCCCAACAAGCTTTTGCAAGCAGCCTTTGAGGCAAAGCTTTTGCCCTTTGCTCAAGGTTATACAGAATTAAAAAGGGAAGCCAAGCGCGGCAAGAGTCGTTTGGACGCGTGCTTGCAAGGGGCAGGCTTGCCCCCTTTATGGATTGAGTGCAAAAATGTTACCATGGTAGAAGATGACGTGGCCTGCTTTCCGGACGCTGCCACAGAGCGTGGTCAAAAACATTTGCAAGAGCTTATGGACATAGTAAAACAAGGGGAAAGGGCAGCCATGTTTTACTTGGTGCAAAGGGCAGATGGGCAATGTTTTGGCCCAGCTGCAGTCATAGATCCAGTCTATGCTGAACTTTTTTGGGAGGCTGTGCATATGGGAGTTGAGGTCTATCCGTATCGGGCAAAGCTTACGTCCAAGGGGGTGTTTTTGGGCGAGCTTTTGCCTTTACAACAATGTAATTTTATGGCATAAACTAAAGAACTAGGGGAGCCTTACACTTTGTAAAGATGGCAAGGCTGAGAGTGGAATTGTTCCAGACCCTTTGAACCTGACGCAGATCATGCTGCCGTAGGGAAGTGCGCTTTTGCTTTTTT
>CAYJHG010000217.1:0-3308 GCA_964369535.1 uncultured Desulfovibrionaceae bacterium | reverse complement strand
CGTGGTAGTGGGAATATATTTATCTATTTTTCCGCCCAAGTTGCCTATGGCTTCGTCAAATTCTTTTTGTAAAGATTCCATAAGTTCACGCACAGATATAATGCGGTCTACTTTGAATACATTGGATCCACAAAAAGCAAAGCCGCGTTCAAGGTTGCCTCGCATGGCGCTGATAAGGGCCATGGCAATGCAATAGGTTGTTTTTTCTTGCTCGCAAGTATGCAGGCATTTAAAAGCGCATTTAAAGGGTTTTTTATTGCCGCTGCGCATGGACTCAATGAAGGGATTGAGTAAAGCGCGGCCAGGCATGCCCACGGGGCTTTTAATAATGGTAATATCTTCTTCTTTAGCGTCTACAAAGCTTTGTTTAAAGCGAGCGTCGGCGTCACATTCGTGGGTGGCCACAAAGCGTGTGCCCATTTGTACGCCAGAAGCGCCAAGATCTAAAAAGTGCTTGATGTCGGCGCCGGAATACACGCCACCTGCTGCAATAACAGGTACGGCACGGCCGTGGGCATCTTCAAGAGCTTTGGCTACGTCCACCACTTCTGGTATGAGTTTTTCCAAGGCGTGGTTGGGGTCGGTGATTTCTTCGGCCTTAAATCCCAAGTGTCCGCCGGCTTTAGGGCCTTCCACCACAAAGGCGTCCGGCACATAGTCTGCGCGAGCTATCCATTTTCTGGCAATGACAGAAGCGCCTCTGGCAGAAGAAACAATGGGCACAAGCTTGGTGCGGAATTCTTCTTTTTTCTGTTCGCATGTTTCGCGAAAAATCTTAGGCAATTCTAAAGGAAGACCTGCGCCGGAAAAAATAATATCGGCACGATTTTCGATGGTAGCTTTGACCATTTCTTTAAAAATAGTCATGGCCACCATAATATTCACACCCAAAATGCCAGAGCTTTGCTGGCGGGCTTTGGTAAGTTCGTCTCGCAAGGCGCGTAAATTAGCTTCAACGGGATTTTTTACTATATCGGGCTCGCGCATGCCAATCATAACAGCGGCAATAACGCCTATGCCGCCTTGGTTGGCCACGGCAGAAGCAAGCCCGGAAAGGGATATGCCAACACCCATACCGCCTTGAATTATGGGCATTTTGGCAGTAATATCTCCAATGTGTAAAGCAGGTAAGCTCATTTTTTTCTCCAGAAATTTGTGCACGAAATCGTGCCTTTAATACTGTACACATTATTTTATTGTTTTAGCAGTTTTTAAAATTCCACTGCAAAAGTATTTTAAAAAATAATAGTGTAAATCTTTAAAGTCGACATGCTAGCCTAAATAAAATAAATGAGCAATACTTCTTTTTGCGCCCAAAAAGTAGAGTTTTAGCTCCTAGCATAGGTTTTATTAGTTCTTTTTAATATATAAATTGCCACAATAAATGTGAGAGCTTCACTTAAGGGTAGGGAAAGAGCAATGCCTGTATAATCAAAAAAAGGCGGTAAAATCATCAAAAAGATCACAGGGAGCAAAAGCGTGCGCAATAAGGCCACTATGCCGGAATGGGCTGCCTGCATGCGGCCTGTAAAAAACGAAGTTAATACAATGTTTATGCCACAAAAAAGAAACATAAATCTTGAATAATACATAAAATCTAAAGCAAGTTGAGCGCTTTCCTTGGCTGTTGGTAAAAAAAGGTCAATGAGATAATGGGGCATAGTGCTCATGGCAAGAAAGCAAAGTAGGCCAATGCCAAATACGGTGATACAAGCGGTCTTCAAAAGACTTGCGCTGCGCCTATACAGTTTACAAGCGTGATTAGCGCTCACAAGAGGGCTTAAAGAATCGCTTAGGCCAAAACACAGCACAAGGCAAAACCAATTTATATAGCTTACCACAGTAAATGCAGCCACGCCATTGGCGCCTATAAGTTGCATCAGGGTGATATTTATTAAAATTATTACAGTGCCCGTGCTTACTTCATTGATCATTTCAGAAATGCCATTCCACATGGCTTTAAAAATTTCACTCCAAGCACCTATAGCTTTTGTAAAATATAAACGACGACTTTTTTTAGAGAAAAAATAACCCACAACAAAAATAATGCCGGCGCTGGTATAGCCAATGCCTGTGGCCAAGGCTGCGCCCAAAAGTCCCATGTTCCACTGTGCAATAAAAAGATAATCCAATGCCATGTTCACAAATGCCGTGACCATAAGGCCAGAGGCAGCTAAATTAGGCCTTTCATCCACACGCAAAAAATATGAAAGCAAAAAAGCCAAGAGCATGATGGGAAAGAAATACGAAGCCGTGCGTAAATAGGTTATGGCATAAGGCATGAGTATGGCATCCGCTCCAAGCAAGCCCGCCACAATTTCTGGTTTTAGGGCGCAAGGAATGGTGAATAATATACCAAAAATAGCCAAGGCCGCATGGCTTTTGGTAAAAATGGCATTGGCTTCATCATACTGGTGGTGCGCTAAATAGGCGGCACAGCGCACGCTGGCTCCAGAGGCAATGGCAATGCCCACACCAAAAAAGAGGGAAAATATCGGCCAAATAATATTTATGGCAGCCAAGGCCATGGGGCCTATGTAGCGTCCCACAAAAATACCGTCCACAATGCCTGCGCTGGACATGAATAAAAATGATAGGGTCCAAGGCAAACTGTAGCGAAAAAATGTGGCCACAATGGGCGCGCGCAGCATATCTGTTTTATGTGGTGAAGGCATATGTTTCCATGAACCAAACATAAAAGGCTCTTTTGCACCAATGTACCAAAGAGCCTTAAAGAGTGGTTATTTGTATAAAATTAATAGGCTTTTATGTAGTCGTCAAGGCTTTCGGCAGAGCAATTTTTACTGACCCAAAAAGCTGCAGCCCAAACCATGAGTGCCGTTGCTTGAGTGTCGTCCAAATGCTTGATTTTTGCTTCAAGCGGTGCTTTGGCTGCCCCGTGCCGTAAATGCACATTGCCCACGTCGCAGGCATCGTTGACACGCAAAAGTAAATACGACAATCGCGTATGGTCTGGCAAAAGTTTTAAGTCTTTATGGGCTTCAACAATAGTTTTTAGTTCGGCAGCAGAAAATGTGCTTTTTATGGAAGCAATGGCTCGAAAAAACGTGTCAACAGCCCAAGGCAATATAAATTCTGCCCCAGCACTCTTGGTGCGAAAATAATCTTTGAGCCAACGTTCTTGGTCAGTACTGATGCGAGCGGCTACCTGTGGCATTGCGTACCCCTTAACAAAGGATTTTGGGCTTTTAGTATGAGTAAAAAACCCACATATGCAAACAGTATATATGAAAGCAAAAAGAATTTCAATAAAAAATCTAGAAAATATCTTGCATACCGTAAAGCCT
>CAYJHG010000216.1:0-3312 GCA_964369535.1 uncultured Desulfovibrionaceae bacterium | reverse complement strand
GCTTGGAACGCGTAGCGAAATATGTATTATTGAGGTTGATTTCACCTCGCAATAAGGGCAAGTTTTTTATTGTCTGATAACTTATGACATGACTGGTTATTCAAATGCTTACCATAAAATGTGCCGCGTGCCGCCGCAAACTTTGGAAATATGAAAAACTTGGGCAAGGCGAAGTTTTACGTTGCCACAAAACGCGAATGAACAAAATATACGAGGTGGTGGAACGCGACGGTAAAATTTGGTGCGCTTGCGGAAAAATTATTGGTATTGATAAAGAAACTTTCTTCAGCATGATAAGGGGAAGCTTTACCTATGCCGGCACAAAGGTGACCAAGGCTTCGGGTGTTGCCAAGCGCAGGTAGATCTAGCAGGCTGTTGAAAAAGAACTGTCTACATGCGGCTACCACTGGCCTATGGGCTCACAGGACGTGAGCCAGCCGCGCAGCGGAGCAAACCAAAGCAAGGCGCAATTTACTTGCGCCGCAAGCGACGTTTGCGATAGCTTGTGTGCTACAGGACGTAGCACAAAGCGTTATGCGGTCAGTTGAAAAAGGGCAATCTACTTCGTCAGACTTGTTTTTTCTTTCTGTATGGGCCATAAGAGCCCTATGCTGCCTCAAAAAAAAACCATTTTCCTTAAAGCCATAAAGGCCTATGCTTTTATATACACCTAGTAAAAAAAGTAGTATGGTGTACTTATCCTACTATGGCGTATAGAATTTGAGATGGTGCCGTATTTAGCATTAAACATAAGTGAGGTTCCATGATTTCTTCAGCAAACGACATGATGAACTTTGCTTTTTTACGCAAAGAACCGGCTCCGCCCAATAATCGGCGCGTGGGCATTATTGGTGCTGGGCCTTCCGGCCTTGCGGCTTGTGGTTTTTTGGCCTCATACGGATACCAAGTAGACGTATATGATAAATTGCCAAAACCAGGTGGGCTTATGCTCTTTGGCATTCCCGGGCATCGTATTCCCTCAGAGCGCATTCAAAAGGGAACGAACTTGTTGTCCCGAGCATATGGGGTAAACTTCCACAACCAAACTAAAATTTGCTGTTCTAACCCACTTTTTGAAGAAGAAGGGGACCATTTTTCCGAAGACATGCGTAGCCTTGATGAGCTGGTAGAAAAACACCACGCCATAATAATTTGTACTGGATCATGGAAGTCACGGCGCATGGGTATTGAAGGGGAAAACCTAAGCAATGTACTTTCAGGTTTGGAATTTCTCTTTCCCATCCGAGCTGCTCGCTACGGACGCCTTAATGTGCAAGCTCCTGAACTTAAAGATAAAAATGTTGCGGTTATTGGGGCTGGTTATTCTGCTGTGGACGTGGTTCACAGCGCCATACAAATGGGCGCTTGCAATACTTACATGCTTTATCGGCGCAGCATGCAAGACGCTCCTGCTGGTAGTTTTGAGCTAGAACGCCTTATAAAAGATGGTTGCCAGTGGCATGAATTATGTGTGCCCAATCGAATCTTGGGCGGAACGCACGTAGAAGCCATTGAGTATACAAACAAAAAAACCGGAGAAAGCCACACTTTGGACGTAGATATGGTCGTCTCTGCCATTGGAGAAGTGCCAACTCCTCCTTTCCAAGACCAATTAGGCCTATCTGATGTGCGCAAAGGAGAAGTGCGTTGGCTACATATGACTAAGATTGAAAATGTTTTTGTTGCCGGGGATGTACTCACAGGCCCAAGCAAGATTGGTAAAGCTGTTTATAGTGGGCTTCGTGCCGCACGCTCCTTGGCGCATTGGCTTGACTTAAAAGCGCAGCATCGTGAGTCAGAATATAATTATGCAGCTGATATTATTGCGCCTAACTCCTTAAGGTAATGATATGGAAAAGCCAGAAGCCACCGGAAAAACGTTATATATTGACTATGAAAAATGCATTGGCTGCGAAACCTGTGAGGCCGTTTGCAAATTTATCCATGACCAACCACGCATTGTGATGGCTCGCAGTGCCGAAGGGCAAATAGTGCCCGTATACTGTGTGCACTGTACGCAAGCTCACTGCATGAAGGTTTGTCCACATAAAGCCATTAGCCGCGATGAAGACAGTGCTGTTATTCTCAACACCATGCTTTGTCGTGGCTGTGAAACTCGCCACTGCATGTTAGTCTGTCCTTACGCTGGATTTTTTGAGTCAGATAAAGGCGTTGGCAGTCGTAAATGTGATCTTTGCGCCCAAAGGCGAGAACAAGGCATGGGGCCAGCTTGTGCGAGTATGTGTCCATGCGGCGCCATTTATTATATAGACAGAACAGAACTTGAAAAAATGGATACGAAAAAATCCTATGCCGTTAGAGCCTCTGTGCTTGGTAGCTTTATGGGCAAAAAAAGTAAATAATTTACACCGCTTTCTTAACAAAAAAGCAACTAAACATGCTACTGACTCACCTTGCCGTTGACAAACACTGTACAGGAAAATATTGGTACTGGGCTATGGCGTGATGCCTTTATGCGCACCATGCAAATGGCAGATATTGCTGATAGCTGGCTTTGTTTGTTCACATCCTCAATGATGCCGCCGCTATCCCAAAGGTAAACAGCTTCTAAACTTTCAAAGGATTTTAAGCTTGGTTTTGTATATAGTGGGGCGCTATATGCTAGCTTAAAAAAATAATATTTGAGTAGTTTTTAGGTAAGGAAAAACTTATATGCAACAGCAAAAAAATACAGAGAGTAGGTACAATGTCTTTAAAAAAAATAGATATACAAAATTGGGAAAGAAAAGAAATATACTTAACATATTTAGATGTAATTCCTTGCACTTTTAGCATGACTGTAAATATGGATATTACAAAATTTCTACCCATTGTGAAATCAAATGGATATAAATTATTCCCCACTTTTTTGCATATTCTTTCTCGTGTTGTAAATGCACATAAAGAATTTCGCATGGGGCATGATAAGCAAGGTAACTTTGGATACTATGATATTTCGCACCCAAGTTTTACCATATTTCATGAAAAGACAGAAACATTTACAAGCGTATGGTCAGAGTATGCTGAAAATTATAGCGATTTCATTAAAAACTATACCTTGGATGTGGAAAAATATCAAAATAAGCACGATAAACCTAAACCTCAAGAGGATGGCAACTTTTTCAATGTGTCCTGCATTCCATGGGTAAATTTTACAGGATTTAATTTGAACTTACAAAAGGGATATAATTATTTTTCTCCTATCTTTACAATGGGCAAACATTCTATGTCTGAGGGGAAAATGCTCTTGCCTTTAGCAGTTCAAGTGCATCATGCTGTATGCGATGGATTTCATGTGGCTAAATTTATAAA
>CAYJHG010000215.1:0-3334 GCA_964369535.1 uncultured Desulfovibrionaceae bacterium | reverse complement strand
TATTGCTAAAAGCAAACCTAAAATGGGTGTGAGGAATAAACTGCCAAGCACCCATTCCCAAATCCTTTCCCCCACTTCATAACCAAGCGTTTGTATGGTAAATTCACTAAGCCATGCGCCATGACGCAAGCGATAACCCACCAATATGGCAAGGCCGGGCAAAAAAGGCGGCCATGTGAGGGGAATCATGGCTATGGCACATAATCTGTTCATGCGCAGCCAGCCAATGCAAAGCAATAAAAAAACACTTTGCACAATGGGGGCTGGCAGTGTGAGTATGGCCATGGAAATGCCGGCAGTTCTGGCCAGTTCACGGGGGGTAGCTCTGTTGTGCGAGTCGTGCATAAGGCTACGCAAAGCCTTAATGGGGTGGCGCAAGGATATGGCATTTTGGCTTGTGCTGTCATGGCGTTTAAAGGGCAGGGGAATGAGTGCGCGCATGGTCAAGTGTATGGCGGTCATAAGCACGCGCACAAAGCTTTGCGCATGGTTTTCAACGCGTCTTACTGTAGGTGTATTGGTTAATGTTTCTGCGGTATTTTCTGGGGGAAGGGTAACTTCTTGTATATTGAAGCCTGCCCAAAGGGCGCGCGTGTGTAGGGTCAAAGCGAAATCTTGTCCTTTGGGCGTAGATTTTATGCATTGCAAAGCCACCATGGGATAAACAGCTTGGTTTTGCAAAGGATTTTGCACACGCTCCGCCGTATTTACCCGCACGCAAAAAGAGGCCAGAGCTATGCTCATGCGTTCAAAAAAAGATTTTTTATTTTTCTTTTGTACTTCATATAAAAAAATATCTTGGGGATATTTGTCTATATTTTTTAAGGTCAATAAAATAGCATCAAGTGTGTGTATGTGTGTAATATCTAAGCAGATAATATGGCTATAGTTTATGCTTTCCGTCTTTTTTTGAACAAAGCGCAACAATTGTTTGTAAGAATGTTTTTTTTCTAAATACATATGCTGCACATGAGCCTCAGGGGCATCAAAAGAATTGCTCTGGTCTTTTGTTTTGTCTGACTGCGGAGGATGTGCTATGATTATAGGTAGATGCTTTGTTTGCTCGTGCAGGAGCATGTTTTGCAAAAAAGTGTGCAGCGCGTTTTTTTGAGCATAAGCATAAATAAAAATACAAGGTTTCATAGGTTTCCTTTCTGTTTGCCCCTTGGCCTTTGTTTGTAACTGGTGTATTCTTTACTCAAGGTTGCACCATAGGTCAATATAATGCAGCTTGTGCTGTATTTGCAATGACTTTTAAGAGCCTGTTAGGTAGCCGCAAAGGTGGTTTCTATGTTGTACGTACTCTGGACTTCACAGTGGGCAAGGCATTTTGATGGCGAATTGAACTCGGCCTCAACTCATACTTTTGCAACAAATGCTGAAGGGCAAGAGTTTTGGCAAAAAACATGGCATGCTCTTTCTCGTGAAAGACAAGAAAAAATACATAAATTACGGCATGTGGAAGATAAAAATTTACGCGCTGCCAGCTATTTTTTGTTGCGCTATGCGCTCATGCAAGAATTTTCTATAAGCGAAGAATATGCTTGGGTTTATGCAGCCTATGGAAAGCCGTATTTGAGCGATGCCGATATATATTTTTCTTTAAGTTATATGCCCGGGGGGCTTTTGTGCGCTGTGGCTCAAGAAGAAGTGGGGGCTGACATAGAAACATGGAAAAGTTTTACTTCGGAAAAAGAAGCCTCTTGGGAAAAATTTTTTAATGCGGAAGAAATGTATCGTATAGTGCGTGCCCACAATAGGGCAGAGGCGGCTTGCACTCTTTGGACTGCCAAAGAAAGTGTGTATAAATATAGAGGACAAGGTTTGCAAGAAGATATGCCTTTAGTATTACAGAGTAAAAATGTGCAAGTACATACCCTTTCTTTAGCTCACAAAAAAGCTTGCGTTGCTTTGTGCAGAAAGGCTTCTTCGCAAGGCAGATTGCCAAGCATCCAAGAAGTGTACTTTGAACAATTACAAAATTTTTGGGAGACATAAAAATTTAAGATTGGATGAGAATTATTTTTGTTTAGTAATTGTTGTGCTATTGTATTATTTAGAAAGACTTTTTTGTAGATATGTGCAGACTCTTTCTAGCTTTGAACACTTGACATAAGGAACATTGAAAACTATGCTCTTCGAGCGCGATACTGCGCTTTTGACTTGAATTAAACCTTAAAGGAGTTTTTTATATGGCTACGCAAATTACTGATGCTACATTTAGTGATATGGTTCTTAAGTCTGAACTACCTGTACTTCTTGACTTTTGGGCACCTTGGTGCGGGCCTTGCCGCGCTGTGGGTCCCATTGTGGATGAATTGGCCACCGAATATGAAGGCAAAGTTCTTGTGGCAAAAATGAATGTGGACGAAAATCCTGCCACGCCAACACAATTTGGCATTCGCGCCATTCCAACACTTATCATTTTCAAAAATGGTGAAGTAATAGAGCAAATTACAGGAGCTGTAACCAAGGAAGCTCTTCAAGAAAAATTAAACCAAAAGGCTCTTGCATGAGCACATATGATGCCATAGTTATAGGCGGTGGCCCCGCCGGTCTAACAGCGGCTCTTTATTTGGTGCGCTCTGGTTGCACTGTGGCCTTAGTGGAGTCTCTAACTCCTGGTGGCCAAGTGCTGAAAACAGAGTTTATCGAAAATTATCCCGGTTTTCCAGAAGGTGTTAAAGGCTATGAATTAGCTGACTTATTTTCTGCGCATGTGCAAAATCTAAACATAGATCGTTATACAAAAGCTGTGACAGAAATGGAACTTTCTAAGGAAAAAACCGGCATACACCGCGTCATGGTGGGGGGAGAATGGCTTGAAGGTCGCACTGTTGTGATTTGTTCAGGTTCTGCCCATAAGCACCTTGGCGTTGAAAATGAAATGAAGCTTTCCGGCCGTGGCATATCGTATTGCGCCATTTGCGACGGTAACTTTTTCCGTGGGCAAGAAGTGGCCGTGGTTGGTGGTGGTAATACCGCCTTGGAGGAAGCTTTATACCTTTCAAAAATTACGAAAAAAGTATATGTTATTCACAGAAGAGAAGAGTTTCGTGGAGCAAAAACCTATATTGATAGGTTAGAAGCTGCTGAAAATGTAGAGCTTTTGCGTAATTCTGTTGTCACAGCCATACATGGCGAAAGTGATTTAACAGGTATCAGCGTGCAGAATGTACAAACCAAAGAAATTACGGAACTTAATGTACCCGGCTTCTTTGTTTTTGTGGGTATTAAACCCAATGTGGATTTTGTGTCAGATATGATTGAACGTGATGAGGCAGGCTTTTTGATTACGGATACTGAAATGCGTACCAATGTGCCTGGTGTGTTT
>CAYJHG010000214.1:0-3335 GCA_964369535.1 uncultured Desulfovibrionaceae bacterium | reverse complement strand
TAAAGCATATACCATCTCCGGCATAGCCAATAACTTTTTAGGCGCATTTTGAGGCTCACATAATTGCATAAGGGCTTTGCGCATGAGATGATGCCCCGTATATAGGCTATATTGCATAGTATATTTTCCACCAAAGCCGCTGGCGGCATCAGCACACAAAGCATTTACAGACACAGTACTGCGACAAGCATAAGGCCGCGCGGCATAGGCTATACAAAGACCCTCTGTATCAAGAAAAGGGCAAGCAACAGTATAATCATCCAATGTATGCGCCCCACTGTCCTGCCCTTTGCCATAAAAATTTTGAGCCCAAGCCATGTAGGACGCACGAAAAGAAGATGTGCTCTGATCCCATTTAGCATAGTTTTGCAAAAAAATTTCTTTAGCTTGTGCGTCACTTGCAAGATATGCGGCCAAGAATTTGGCTTCCACATCTTCGCACATAACCAAGTGATGACAGCAAGAAACACAGCCTTCTTGGCACAAAAAAGGGCTGCCCTGAGCGGCACAAATACTGGCCATGCTCAGCGCATCTTGCGCCAATTTTTCATTGATCACCTGTAAAATAAATGTATCTGCTTGCCAAGGTGCACTTTCTGCATGCGTTAAAAGGTCTTTAACTTTTTGTATATGTGCTAAAGATTCAGGGGGAAGTTCACCATTTTGCGACATAAGCGCACCGGTAAAACATTGCGACAATGCATCCTTCAAGGCCTTTTGTATATCCATATTTTTTTCCCTTTGTTACATGTACGTTTTATGCATGAAGTTCAGGCCATGTAAACAAAATTTTTACAAAAATTCTTGCTTGACGTATCAAAAGGCGCAAGGCAGAGTATCAATATGAATGCAGAAGCTTTATTGATTTTTTCTGGCGGGCAAGACTCAGCCACATGCCTTGCCTTTGCTTTAGAGCATTTTTCTTGCGTGCATACTTTGGGATTTGCTTACGGACAACGCCATGCTGTGGAAATGGCTTGCCGTGAGCCTTTGCGCACACACATTGCCGCCATGCGCAATTCTTGGCAAAAAAAATTGGGTTCAGACACTGTACTGCCCACAGATTTTTTTCAGCACATGGAAAGCACAGCTCTAACGGACAATCTGCCCATAGAAAGCACAAGTTCAGGGCTTCCCACCACTTTTGTGCCCGGGCGCAATATGCTTTTTTTAACAATGGCGGCGGCTTTTGCCTATGGACAAGGTATACGACATATTGTTATGGGTGTATGCGAAACAGACAGTTCTGGCTATCCAGACTGCCGCGATGATACCATAAAAGCCATGCAAGTGGCCTTAAATCGAGGGCTTGATGCAAAGCTTGTTCTGCATACTCCGCTCATGTGGCTTAATAAATGCCAAACATGGCAGCTGGCGCAAAACCTTGGTGGCAAGGAGCTTGTAGACATTATTGTGGAGCACAGCCACACTTGCTATACGGGAGAAAGAAATACTTTGCACCCTTGGGGTTATGGTTGTGAGCAATGCCCTGCTTGCCTATTGCGCAAAGCCGGTTTTGAGGAATACACTAAAAAAGAGTAGAGATATTACATAAAAATTCTATTCAAGCTGTTAAAAAAACAAGTCTGACAACACAGATTGCGCTTTTTAAGGCAGCTTGATAACGGGTATAAGTTTTCATAAGGAGTTTGC
Organism: uncultured Desulfovibrionaceae bacterium; assembly: GCA_964369535.1. Taxonomy (GTDB): domain Bacteria; phylum Desulfobacterota; class Desulfovibrionia; order Desulfovibrionales; family Desulfovibrionaceae; genus CAYJAD01. Next base: position 1,682 of record CAYJHG010000214.1, on the reverse strand, counting down.
CATGTCAGTAAGACCACTCAAAAAACTTAGCCGAAAACAAGCGGTGGACGCTGCTTGTATTCTTTTTTCTCTGAATACCGAACAAGACCAATTGGAAAAGCTTGCCCAACAAATGGAGCAATGCGGCCTTTTTGACACCAAGCACATTTTCCAACGCGAATGGTTTGGTTTTGTGCACGCGGCCATTGTGGCTTCTCTTATGGTGCATGCCCCCAACAGCGTGCTGGTGGATTATTTGCGCAATACCACAGCACTTTTAAAAAGCCGCCACATTCCTAAAGAAGATGCCAAAAGCTTTGTGGACACGCACTTTTCACATTACATGGAAATACTTGGAAAAGAAGAACAAAAAAACTGTCCTAAGTTCTTTTTTCAAAATGTGTATGCTTTAGCCGAATTAAAAGACGTTCCCCCCAAGGCTCTAGCTCTTATGTCTGGCACCATGGCCATGCTTTTAAGTTCTGTGGCCGATAAAATGGAACGCTACGATATTCAGGTGAACTAACTTTTATAGATTAAAAACAATTCACTGCGTACACAAACAATACGTTCTTTTTTTCCCCCAAGCCTTATATGCATAAAATGTGAGAAAAATTTTATATTTTTTTCTCACATTTTTTTCTATTCTGTTTTTTTGTATCCCTTGAAAACCACACACATTTTTTCTCTAAAACATAGTTTTTTGTTTTTTTTCAAGCTCTTGTTTGAAAATGCAAACAGTTTTTACCCCCTTGACCTGATAATTAAGCTATGTAATGCTTCTAGAATGGGAAATTGATTTCCTAATTTTTCTATGTCCATGAAGGGCATAAAGTAGAAAATTATACTAAAAGGAAGGAAGGCCATGTCACAAGACCGCATCACAACATTATTAACGGAGCAAAGGAGTTATTTACCCCCCATGCATGGCAAAGAGGCCGCTTGGATTCGCAGTTATGAAGAATATGAAGCCATTTGCCAAAGAGCCAGCGAAGACCCTGAAGGCTTTTGGGGACAAAGAGCGCAGCAATTAGTCCACTGGTTTAGGCCATGGGATAAAGTGCTGCATGCAGATTATGATGAGCACACTTATGAGTGGTTTAAAGGTGCAAAACTCAATGCGGCCTTTAATTGTATAGACAGGCACCTTATCAGTGGCAGGCGCAATAAAGCGGCACTTATATGGCAGGGCGAGCGCGAAAGCGAAGTGCGTTGCTATACCTATCAAATGCTATACACAGAAGTGTGCCGCATTGCCCACGCCTTAAGTTCTTTGCGCATACGCAAAGGTGATCGCGTGGCCTTATATATGCCTATGATTCCAGAACTTGTTATTGCCATGCTTGCTTGTGCTCGCATTGGTGCCATACACACAACTATTTTTTCCGGCTATGCCGAAGGCGGCGTACTAAGCCGTATTCAAGACTCTAAGGCCAAGGTAGTTATTACCGCCGACGGTGCCATACGCGCCGGCAAGGTAAAGCCTTTAAAAGCTAATCTTGACCCTATCTTAGAAAAATGCCCTTCTGTTGCGCATGTGGTGGTGGTGAATCGCGCTAATCAAGAAGTGCATATGCACAGACGCCGCGACATATGGTGGCATGACCTTTTGGACGATTTTACCTTAGATGCGGATTTTCCTTGCGAATCCATGGACGCCAACGACACACTTTTTCTTTTGCACACCAGCGGCAGCACCGGTA
>CAYJHG010000213.1:0-3357 GCA_964369535.1 uncultured Desulfovibrionaceae bacterium | reverse complement strand
GCATGGGCTGCCTCGCGCAAAAGGCTGTGAAAAGCTTCGTTAAGGTCTACCAGCAAGGGAATATTCTTTTTTTCATGAGCCTTAGTGAATTCTGCAAGATTTTTGCGCAAATTTTGTATTTGTTCTGCCGTGGCTCTTTGGGCGGCAAGCGAAGCAGCATAAGATTCGAGCATACTGCGGATGTTGATGGCGTCTTCAATTTCGCTCTGCTGTAAAGGGCGTAGTATATAGCCACCTGCGCGCCTTTTCTCTAACAAGCCTTCTTGGGCTAAACGGTGCAAAGCCTCTCGTAAAGGGGTGCGGCTTATGCCAAGGTCTGCGGCAATGCGGTCTTCTACCAAGCGCTCACCTTCTACAAAATGGCCATTGAGCAGCATCTTTCGTAAAAGATTGGTGGCTTCTTGACCCAAAGAATTCTTTTTCAATATTTGCATATTCTTCCTCTTAGTGCTTTGCAGCTTGAGACATTTGCCAATTCATTATGCAGGGGCTCATGGAGCGTTGATGCTAACCAATACAGCTATAACAACTGCATTTTGAATACAGTATGCTAAAAGGTCAACACTTTTAATGAAATTTTTACTAACATTACATTTGCGCATAACGCAGTGAAAATGCAATACAATTCTTCACTTGCAATGTTTTATGTATACCGCAAAGTGGATTTTAGCAAATTACATAAAAAAATATACTTTAAAATTAACAAAATGCACCTAAGTAAGACAGGTAGCATATGCCACCCATAGCTTCTAACACCTTAAAATATAACAAGACCTTGCAGCAAGCTAGCCTTTTGCAAAATCAAGTCAAAGCCATAACACAAGCACAAAACAGTGCCCTGCAAGAAATGCATAATGATCAGTAGCTTGTGACAAAATAAACTTACAAAAAGCAAAGCACGAGCGTATTAAATGCCTTGTGGGGATTTCTTTGGCGCCAATAGCTATTGTTTCTTCCTTGATGATTTTTATTAAATAAGCTCTCTTGCCTAGCACTTGTCATTTCATTCTAAGCATGCTAAAGCTCTGCTTATGTTTGATATAGATTTCGCACTAGCCGTAAAACGCTTTTCTGTGGCCATAGTTCCGGCCTTACTTGGTATAATTTTGCACGAAGTGGCGCACGGTTATGTGGCTTCTTTGCGCGGCGATCCCACTGCTCGCGCTCTTGGCCGCTTGACCTTAAACCCCCTACCGCACATTGACCCCACGGGACTGCTTGTCTTTTTTTTAACATCCTTAAGCGGTGCCTTTGTGTTTGGCTGGGCTAAACCTGTGCCCGTGGATGCCAGAAATTTTAAAAACCCACACAAGGATTTGATGCTTGTGGCTCTGGCAGGCCCCTTGACCAATATGCTGCTGGCATTTATTTTTGCGGCATTATTAAGCCTTTTGGTCATGCTCTTGCCCGTGCAAGAATGGAAAGACAATACAAGCTATCTCTTTTTTGCACTCATGTTGCAAACGGGCATCATCATCAACTGCGGGCTTTGCTGGCTGAATATGCTGCCCATACCGCCTCTGGACGGTAGCAAAATTTTGGCGTATTTTTTGCCATCGCACTTGGCTTGGCACTATTTAAGCGCCGGCAGATATGGCTTTATTATACTCATACTCTTGCTGGCAACAGGCTTACTTGGGCATGTGCTAGGGCCGCTTGTATATACTACAAATGATTTATTTTTAGCACTGTTTGGGCTAAAATAATATAATAAATATAATGGTGAAATATGATTGATAACACAAAAACTCGTACCGTTTCCGGCATGCGCCCCACAGGCCCCTTGCACCTTGGGCACTATTTTGGAGTGCTCAAAAATTGGGCCGCCCTACAATACGAAACCGAAGCTTATTTCTTTGTGGCCGATTGGCATGCGCTCACTAGCGATTTTGCCAACCCTTCTGGTATCAAAGAAAATTCTTACGAAATGGTGAAAGATTGGCTGGCATCTGGGCTTGACGCAGAAAAATGTGTTATATTCCAACAATCTGAAGTAAAGGCACATGCGGAACTTTCGCTACTTTTATCAATGATAACGCCCGTTTCTTGGCTTGAACGCTGTCCTACCTATAAAGAAATGCAACAAGAAGTTACCCACAAGGATCTTAGCAATGCAGGCTTTTTGTGCTACCCTGTGCTTATGAGCGCAGATATATTAATTTATAGACCAAAGCTTGTGCCTGTTGGGCAAGACCAATTGCCACACCTTGAAATGACACGCGAAATAGCAAGGCGCTTTAATCACCTGTATGGCGCAACCTTGCCAGAAGTCGAAGCAAAACTCACACCGGCCGCCAAATGTCCGGGACTTGATGGCAGAAAAATGTCTAAAAGCTACAATAATGGCATTTTCTTACGCGAAAGCATGGACGACATCACGCCAAAAATCAAGGGCATGTTCACCGACCCACAAAGATTACGCAAATCTGATGCCGGCGACCCCGATGTTTGCAACCTCTTTCCCTACCACCAATTACTCTCAAGCACCGAAGAACAAAACGAAATCCGCGAAGGCTGCACCAAAGCCAGCATGGGCTGCATGGACTGTAAAAAAATATTTATGAAAAACTTGGCCGCCTTCTTGGAACCATTACAAAATAGACGCGCCTTTTTAGATAACAATCCAGATTTAGTAAAAGAAATTGTCCAACACGGTAACGAAAAAGCGCAAATCGTAGCGGAAGAGACGATGCAGGTTGTGCGCGCACGCATGGGGCTTTAAGATCAGTTCAAAAGTACCATCTGCTTCGTCAAGTGGCTTTTTTTCGTGGCATAGGGCTTTAATCCGCTCAGGGCGGCGCATAGCATGCACGAGTAAACAAGTGACTCGTGCGCGCCTCTTGCGCTCATGGCGCTACCGCGCCACCTGCGGTAAGCTAAGGTACCGCTCCTGCCCCCCATCCCCGCAAAACGCGCTTGCGATGCATTTAACTATCTGAATATTTATTATGAAATATCTGTGCATTGACTATGGGCTTGTGCGAACAGGCATTGCGGTGAGTGACGCCGGAGGGCGCATGGCCTTTCCACGCACCACCATACAAAGGCCGGCACAAAGCACCAAAAAAGCCTTTTTTGAAAAATTGCTCGCCGTCATTGATGCCGAAGCACCTCAAGCCATTGTGGTGGGTCTGCCCCTATTACACGACGGAACAGACAGCCTTACCACAAAACAAGTGCGTAACTTTGTTGAAAGTCTACAAAGACGCTGCCCCCTTACCATACATCTTATGCCCGAATATTTAAGCTCTGAAGAAGCCGCAAGCACCTTGAATGAATGCGGCATACATGGTATTAAACAGAAAAACATCATCGACCAGCAAGCGGCAGTGCATATTTTGGAGTCATTTATCCGCT
>CAYJHG010000212.1:2089-3385 GCA_964369535.1 uncultured Desulfovibrionaceae bacterium | reverse complement strand
TGCAAAGCCATTCATGCTGATGAAAGCCTTGTGGATGTATACACAGGCCGTGCTAACCTTGTGGCTGTTGTGTCTAATGGTACAGCCGTTCTTGGCCTTGGTAACATTGGCCCTAAAGCCGGCAAACCTGTTATGGAAGGCAAGGGCATTCTTTTTAAAATGTTTGCCGATATTGACGTGTATGATATCAACTTAGCCGAAAACGACCCACGCAAGCTTTGTGACATAATCAAGGCTATGGAGCCCACATTTGGTGGTATCAACTTAGAAGATATTAAAGCTCCGGAATGCTTCTTTATTGAAGAAACTTTGCGTGAGGAAATGAATATCCCTGTATTCCATGACGACCAACACGGTACAGCTGTTATTTCTGCCGCCGGCCTTATTAATGCTTGCGAAATAACCAATCGTAAAATGGAAGAATGCAAAGTGGTTATTTCTGGTGCTGGTGCTGCTGCCATTGCCAGTGCAAATCTTTATGTTTCCATGGGTGTTAAGCGCTCAAATATTTATATGTTTGACTCTCGCGGACTCATTTGCGAAGGTCGCGGTGGTTTAAATGAATATAAAGAAGCCTATGCGCAAAAAGAAAGCTGCACCCTTGAAGAAGCTTTGACCGGCGCAGATGTGTTCCTTGGTCTTTCTGCTAAGGATTTGCTGAGCAAAGATATGGTTAAGAAAATGGCCAAAAGCCCCATTTTGTTTGCTTGTGCTAACCCTGACCCAGAAATTTCTTATCCAGATGCCAAAGAAGCTGTGCCAGATTGTATTATGGCCACTGGTCGTTCCGACTATCCTAACCAAGTTAATAATGTATCCGGCTTCCCCTTCTTGTTCCGTGGTGCATTAGACACCGGTGCTAAGCAAATCAACGAAGAAATGAAGATTGCCGCAGCTAAATCTTTGGCAGCCCTTGCTAAAGAACCTGTGCCTCAATCTGTTATTGATGCCTATGGCGGTGAGCCTTTAAGTTTTGGCATTGATTATATTATTCCAAAACCTCTGGATCCGCGCATTGTAGAGTGGGAAACCCCAGCTGTGGCTCAAGCTGCCATGGATTCCGGCATTGCTACTCGTCCTATCAAGGATATGGACGCGTATCGCAAAAGCTTGGTTGAGCGCATCAATGCTTGCCACGCTCGTGCAGAAGCTTTGAGCTCTAGCTATAAATAGTTTTAAATAGTTGTATTATAAAAAATCCCCCTTAAGTTTTGGACATGCCAGCTTAAGGGGGATTTTTTGTTTTATATGTAATGTAAGTTATTTCATAAAAGCCATAATAGCCACAATCAAGGC
>CAYJHG010000212.1:0-1989 GCA_964369535.1 uncultured Desulfovibrionaceae bacterium | reverse complement strand
TGAATGTCTTCTTTAAGCTCAGTGCGCACTCCGTACAAATCCGACTTGGTAGAAAGTTCTTTGCGCGAGGCTGTGTCGTAGTTTTGCACCACACTTTGCATGACTTCCACTTGCACCTTGGCTTATGCTTCTGGAACACCGGCTACTTTGAGCTTATTATAATATTCAAGTGTGTCAAAAGCTAAGGCAGTCATGTCTTGCTCCTCTATACATTTTCTTTCCTAGTACATATAGTATAGGTAACTTGTGTGTAAAGTCAAGCTGTTATGATGCAATCCAAATAAGGCTCGCCTGCCTGCCTGATTCTTTTTCCTTTCTATAAGAAAAAAACATGTCATTCATACTTACCGTGCACAGGTCAAGGCCAAAGATATGTTCTGCTTTTAGGCCAGCTTCTTGCAATTGGTGCTTGGTAAGCCCCCAAAGATTCATAATATTGTTTTTGGCATTGAACCAGGCTGTATAAGCATTGCCCCATTCTTCATGGAAATTGACAAATTCGGCAAGGCCAAGGCTTGGGCCGCGCACAGCCATAATGTCATGGGCAAATAGTCCATAATAATCACAAAAGCTAGCCACAGCCGATTGAATAAAATGCATGCGATTGCCACGCCAACCCACATGCAAAGCCATAATATGCTGCCCGTTTTTATGCGCTAAAAGTACAGGCTGGCAGTCAGCTGTTTTTATCATGAGGGCAAGATTTTTTTTGTTCGTGGCTTGGCCGTCGGCTTCATGCTCTGGAATGCTGTCTACATTTGTGGATTGTGGGTCAAAAACAAGACTGTCACCATGTATTTGTGAAAGTTCAGAAAAAGGACAATTTGTATGTGTAATGAGTGCTTTTCGGTTGGCAAGGACATGTTCGCGTTTGTCCTTGGTGGCATAAGAAATATTACCGCCTCCATAGGCATCAAGGCTTTGACCGCCAATGCGAGTTTGAAAAAAACAGCGAACAGAAGCAATGCCAGGAAATGAAAAAGGAATGCCTGTTATATCCATAAAATACCATCCTTTGTAGCTAAAGCGTGCATTTTTATGTCAAAAGTTTCTGCGGGTACTGTGGGCACAATTTGCCAGTCAAAGGCAAGAGCCATAAAAATACTTGCCTTAAGCCATTCTTGCTTAAGCATGCGGTCATAATAGCCGCCGCCAAAACCAATCCGCGCTCCTTTTGTATCAAAGGCAAGGCCGGGCACAAGTATAATGTGCGGTGCATATTCCTTATCCTTAGGGCAGGGTTTTAGGTGCGGCGCGGGTTCTAAAATATTGTAGGCGCCAAGTTTAAAGTCTGCCAAGCTTTCGCATGGCACAAAATCCATATGCCCTTTGTCATGAGCATGGCATCGAGGCAGCAGCACTCTTTTTTTATGTTGCCATGCCGCGTGTAAAAGTTTTTGCGTTTCCACCTCACCACGGATGGGCATGTACATGGCAATACTTTTGGCGTCTTGCCAGCATTTTTCTGTCAGCAAAAGGTTTGCAATAATTTCAGCTTGTTTAGCTGCAAGATCTTTGTCTTGTAAAAGTCTTTTTTGCAGCATTTTTTGGCGCAATTCTTGTTTTGTAAGTGGCACAGGTGTAGTGGCAGAAATTGTGTTTTTCATAGTATAGGCTTTAGATAAACTTTTAAATTTTAACAGGTTAATGTGCGTTTACATGTCTAGATGAAAAAAACAGACAAGATAAAGGCTAAATTTCCCTCTTTGCCTTAGTGGTAAAATGGTTTATCGTGTGTACACCATATTCTAACAAGGAAGACAGTACTATGCCAAGTATAAATACAGCAGAAAATACTAAAGATTATATGTGGGTTGTGCTCGGAGACATACACGACGACATGGGCCGATTTAGTGAAATCCCTGAGCTTGCGCAAGCTCAAGGTATTATTATTACAGGTGATATGACATTTAATGGCGGTGTTAAAGAAGCAGAGTTAGTTCTTAATGCGGCTAAAGAAAAACACGCGCATGTGCTTGCCCAAATAGG
>CAYJHG010000211.1:0-3388 GCA_964369535.1 uncultured Desulfovibrionaceae bacterium | reverse complement strand
AGCTCACTATCGTTCGCTAACGGCTAGGGGCTCGCAATGACCTTCGTTGCATCGGAAGTCATTGCGAGGAGACCCGAGGAACGAGGGGCGACGCGGTTTATGCCTTTTAGGGTTCAATCCATAAAATTTTAGCCAAAAGACGAACAACTCAGAAAGTCGTATAATATAACTATACACAGGAGATAAAATGCGTTTATTAATAATAAGTGTTTGTGTTGTCGCGTGGAGCTTTTCTGCCGGCATAGGTCAAGCGGCCGAAGCCGGCCTTCAAGTGCATGCGGGAGCTAAAGGCAAAGAAGGTTTTTCAAATTATGTTCCGGCCATGCCGCATACTGTAGTCTTAAACCAGCAAAATGCTCATGTTTTTGTCAAAACAGCCCTGCCTGTGATTATCGCGCATGAGCGTAAAGTTGTTGTTTTACCCTTGCCAAAAGGTGCGCGAGATGTGGAGCTTAACCTTGCAAAAGGCGTTAAACAAAGCAAACTTCTTTCATGGGTTACAGAATACACTGTGCCCTTTGCCCCGCAAGGCAGTCTTGAAAAACAAAGGGTGACTTTTGAGTCTATGCACGATTCATTGCAAGGCGCACTCACCACCTTGCGTGCCGAAGAAGCCTTTATTTTACATAAATTAGAAGAAGCCAATGTCGATAAAAGCCATAAAGTTTTTGCAGAATTGCGCCCACGTCTGGCTTTGGTGGGTACGCGCATTTCTTCGGCACAGCGTGAAATATCCTATGCGGCCAAGCGTGCCGAAGCCTTAAAGGATGCCTATCCGCATGGCAAACAACTGGTCATTCACGTAGATACACCCTTGAAAAAAGATGAAAAATTAGATTTGGAATATTCCTATGTGTTAGACGGTGCCTATTGGCGCCCCAAATACAGCATAAATGCCAATACGGCAGCCGGCACCATAGAGGTGGCCTTAAAAGCAGATATTGTACAAAATAGTGACCTTGATTGGGAAAATATTCGCCTAGAACTTTCCACCGCTGCCGGCGATGCCCAAAGCCCCATGCCTTTGCGCCCTTGGGTAGTGAGCAAAAGAGATAATGCCGCTCGTGCCTATGGGGGCATGGCTCGTGATAACCTTGTCATGTCTGCATCTTACGAAAATTCTGCTGCGCCCAAAATGCGCGCACCTTCTTTTGACGATGGCAGCACCATTGCCCACTGGCTCATAGAAAAAACTCCCAAGATATCTGAAGGTAATACCACATTATTGCTGACAAATTATACATGGAAAAGTCCTCTAGAGCGTGTGACCCGCCCCGCACAAGACAATGGCATTGTGTGGATAAGTGCCAAGCACACATTGGACGGCAACTTTTTGCCCGTGGGTGAGGCCATATATAAGCTGGACGGTATGACTGTGGGTAAGGATGTCATCAATCCTGTGGGGGATACGCTGCAAATGTATTTTGGTGCCGACCCGCTGGTGCGCGTGGAAACCAAGCGCGACACGCGTAAAAGCAGCGAAGATGGCATTATAAATAAACAACAAAGCTATAATTTTGGCTGGGTATACACTTTGTATAATAAACGCAGCACTGCGGTGACCGTAAATCTTGAAGAGCCCATGACCGAGCTTGAAGATGCCGCCATGTCTGTAAAATATGACGACAATCCAAAACCTGAACAGGCACCGGATAAAACATTTATTTGGAAGCTCTCTGTGCCGGCCAAGGGCGAAGCTAAGGTTGACCGTAAGGTAACCATCATGGCACCAGCCGACATGCGCATTTGGCTTGGAAGATAGGGAACATTTTTGCACAATCCTTTGTACAAGACCTTTGCACAATTCATGTGCAGATGTTTAAAACATTTTACTTTGACCAAGGTGTATTTATGAAAAATGTTAATAAATTCAAAGTTTCTTTAATAGTAATGATTGTAGTTTTTTTACTATTTACGGGAACAATTTTTTTCTTACCAACTTTTTTGCAAAATGAAACTCTAAGGTATTTTAAAGAACTATCTGGACTCTCCACATTATATGATGTGCTCCTTTCAATTATTCTAGGGTTTTTTTCTCTATATATTACGTATTTACTGGTCAAAATTCCTACTGCTATAGCCGAAAAAGATAATGCTATAGCATTATATAATAAGAGATGGTCATTGTATGAGTCGATGTCTAAAAATTTTAATAAAATTAAAACATTAAAACCATTAGTAGATGAAGATTTCCTCATGTACATGCAAATTAAAGAGATGCAGAAAAATGGTGCCGAAAAAAAGGAAATTGACTTTGCTATCGTCAGACTTCCATTTGCTAATAGCCCTGAACATGTTCTAAATTTGCTTTTAGAGTTTTTTGATTCTGGTAGTGAGTATAAAGATTGCATAGCTAGTTTGGATAGTGATGTTCAAAGAATTAAAAATTTAAGCAATTATAGCATTGAAGAGTTAAATGCCATGCCTGCAGAAAAACTTAACCAAGTAAAACAACAATTGTTGTGGGATGAACTTGAAAAAATGCGCCTGCGGCGAAAAATACAAATTACCCTTAAAAAAGTAATTGCAGATATTGTAGCCAGAAAGAAGTTTGAGTGTACCGAAATTGAACTTTTGTATGATTTAAACGACAGTGATGGGGAATTAATTGCGGCATTAAAGGAAAATTTAAATGGTTTACTTCCCGGGAATTTATTATTTTTCAATTCAGAAATTAACCCTGATTATCTAGATGAAAAAAGTTACTTAGCTCGTGAAGAAATAGTGTATAAGTTTGTTAATATATGTATTAGCTATGAAAAGATATATCATCTTACAGACATGATGGAGCGAAGTTTAAAAAGCCAAATGCTAGATAAAGACAGTTTCTAATTTTTTACTTGTGTTAGTAGTATAACTTAAGCGCACTGCGTAAATTTGAAATCTAAGGTCGATGTAAAATTGTCGAGAGGCCTTAATTTTGACCTTTGTGTAGCTCTCTATACAAAGGTCAAAAATTTGCGCCACCTACGAAAACAAGTTTTCGGGTGGAAAGGCACGAAAATCAATCGTTGTACGGTGAAGCAAAGCTCCACCTATTCTTGATTTTCGATCGCCATGACTAAAATCAAGGCTCTAAAGCCCTCGCGCAATGAATTGCGCAGAGGTCTTGATTTATTTCATAACTCAGAACTTGATGAGACGTTTCTAAAAAAGTGTAGAAACAAGTTTTTCCGCATGTGTTATTGTATGTATGTAGGAATATTTAAAAAAACATTTCGAGTGAATGTGACCATTCTTTCCATAAGCCAAGGTAAAGCCAAGAGCAGGGCAATAAACATGGACACAACTTTTGGAATAAAGGTCAAAGTCATTTCTTGAATTTGGGTAGCTGCCTGAATAATACTTACCAAAACACCCACAGAAAGTCCTACGCCAAGCATGGGCA
>CAYJHG010000210.1:0-3397 GCA_964369535.1 uncultured Desulfovibrionaceae bacterium | reverse complement strand
CAGCTTGTGTACCACAAGGGAAAATGGATAAGCCGCCCTTTGCAAATGTTTTTAAACATGCTTACAGAGCATGTAACGCACTAAAAGCACAACCTGTTTTATAGGCGATTTAGAATGATCCATGCCATACCCATGAGCAAGACAGCATAAGCTCGCTTGTTGCGCAAGGCAAGCACAGCCCCTGTAAGCCCCATGCCATAGAGCATGGGCCAACTCAAACCGGGAACCAAGGGTAGAGCGTGAATATTTTGCAGAAAAGAAAAAAGTGTGTGTAAGCACACAAAGCAAAACAAAAATAAAAGGCCATAACTCCAAAGCGTGCGCCAAAAAGCGCTTGTCATAACAGCATCAGGGCTAATGCACTTTGAAACAAGGTCAGAGTTTGTATTTTTGCCTTTGTCAAACTTAGGGGAAAGATTAGAGATATTAGGCCATTCTGCCCAAGCTTGCACCCCTTCAAGCAATATATCATTTTGCCGCCTTTGCCATTTTTCCAACCATGAAGCGGAGTAGGCAAAACTTACACAAAAAAGCAATGGTATGGCCAGCTGCATGGGCTCTTGCCAACCATGTATTAAGCTTAGTGAAAAAAGCAATATGAAGGATAATGTGCCAGAAGGCGGCACCACAGCACCAAGGCGCAAAAAGTCCAACCAAAACAATTCTAAGAATATGCCCAAGGACAAGGCCAATTCAAGCTCGCCCGAAAGCAATCCCAATATAAAGGCGCTGACCAAGGGGCGCTCAAAAAAACCCATATTGATGCTGGAACGAGCTAGACTAGCCAGCACAAAAAAAAAGCGCTGACCAAACCTATAAGCCAAGGGCTAAAGAAAAAGGACTCAGGAAAGAAGTTCATGCAATTCTCGATTTTTTTCTGTGGGGACGGAACGAAAATCCACCGTTACTTTTTCTGATAATTTTTGTAAAATAAGTATTTCTGCATCGGTAACAGCCACATGGGGCAATAATTGCCTCTTGCCCTCGGCATAGTGCAAATTCCCAATATTTAAACGGCTTACCGGAACATCATGAGAAAAAACCGTAAGCACGTCTTGGCAATGTTCAAGCAAGACAAAAATGCGCTCGTTGGCATATTTTTGTAATACAGAAGGCAAGTCTTGCAAAGATACAAAATGCATATGCACTCTTTGTGGCACCGCAAGGCTAATAATCTGCTGGCGCAAAAGATCTTCGGCCAAAGCGTCATTGGCCACCACCAAATGCTTAGCCCCTGTATAAGGAAGCCATGCTTCAGTGACTTGCCCATGCACCAGTCTATTATCCACGCGGAAAAAAGGCATAGTTATTTGGCCTCTTTTTTCTGAGCAAGCATATCACCGGCCACCACAATGCCGTTTTTTCCTGCCTCGCCTGCCAATTGCGCCAAGCGCTGAAGCTCTTCATGTCTTGAGCCAAATACCTTTAGGGTCATGGGCAAATTCACACCTGTGACCACCTCTACTTTATGCTTGGCAAGTAAAGCCAAACTCAAATTGGTGGGCGTGCCGCCAAACATATCGGTTAGAATAATCACACCGGCTCCCTTATCAAGACGAGAAGCCGCATCTTCAAGGCGCTGCACTATCTCGCTCACCTCTTGAGTTGCGTCCACCTTAATGGAAGAACAATCGGTGAGATTTCCCAATATAAATTCGGCAGTGCGTAAAATACTTGCGCCATAATCGCCGTGTGCCACCACTATAATACCTACTTGGCTTGTTGTATCTTCAGCCATAATCATCTCCATATCAGGCTGTTAAAAATCAAGACCCATATTGGGTAGCTTGTTCAGCAATCTTTTACCCAAGGCTCAGATGCCTGTGCTCCAATGCGGCCACATATCCTGCCTGTTTAATAACTTTATGCATATGCTCAGCTGTGGCCACAGAACGATGTTTACCGCCTGTGCACCCTATGGCCAATGTATACCTATAGCGCCCTTCAGCTTCAATGAGCGAAAGGCAAAACAACATAAAATCTTTAAATTGCCGTAAAAATTTCTGCTCTAAATTTCCGCCAAAAACATAATCCACTATGGAGGCATCTTGCCCTGAAAGAGGGCGTAATTCTTTTTCAAAGTGCGGATTTGGTAAAAAACGAACATCAAAAACTGTGTCTGCCTCCTTGGGCACACCATACTTAAAACCAAAAGATACAATATTCACCTTAAGCGTATGCATGCCACTTTGCACTTTGTCCCATCGCTCTTGCACCACGCGCCGCAAATCGTGTATAGAATAATTAGTAGTATCTATAACCAAATCTGCCATGTTTTTAAGATTTTGCACATGCCTTTGCTCGACTTGCAAAGCCATTTCTAAACCAAGACCTTGGCGCTCAAAGGGGTGCGGCCTCCTTGTGGTTGCATAACGGCGCAAAAGTTCTGCCTCTTGCGCCTCCACAAAAATCATAGAAGCATCAACACCCAAAGCAAATAATTCTTGCATGCTTCTGCTCATGTCTTCAGTAGGGGCAGAAGAGTCCACATGCACAGCCATGGCCACACCACGATAATGTTGCATAGAAGCATCATGCATCATTCCGGCCATGCTCATAATGAGACCCATGGGCAAACCCTCTACCGTAAAGTAGCCAAGGTCTTCAAAAACACGCAAAGCTGTGCTTTTGCCACCACCTGAAAGCCCTGTAATAATAATTACTTCCAGAGGTGATTTTTCAAAAGAACCCACATTTTGCGGCAAAGTTTGCATGCATAAGCTCCTGCACATTAAGATCTCTGCAAATTATGCAAGGTTTCACATTAAAAAACCCCTTGCCACCGTACAATGGCAAGGGGCACTTGCATTACACTATGGGGTCAATAAGACCGTACTCTCCATTGGAGCGACGGTATACCACATTAATACGTTGATTTTCTTCGTGCAAGAATACAAGGAATTCACTGCCCACAGATTCCAGTTGCAATATGGCTTCATCAAGAGCCATGGGCTTTGGTTCAAAGCGACGCGTGCCCACATGGCCTTCATCACTTTCACCGCCAAAGTTATAGGTATACACTTCAACCTTGGCATCGCGGGCTTGCCTATGATGTTTTTTCAAGCGTGAAACATGTTTTTTGATCTGTGCCTCAAGCTTATCCAAAACCAAATCAATAGAAGAATACATTTCTTCTGTTTGCTCTGTTGCAGTAAGCGATAAACCTTCACCAGAAACACGCACATCGCACTTATGACGGAATTTATCCAAACTCAGGTTCACTTGAACATCAAGGCCGGAAGCCTTGCCAAAAAAACGACCAAGCTTTTCAAAACGACGACGTGCATAATTCTTTAAATGTTCAGATGGTTCAAAATTCTTAAACGTGAAGGCAATATTCATAAAAAACCTCCTTAGATCTTCGTACACAGAATGTGTACTACATGGCATATACGCG
>CAYJHG010000209.1:0-3421 GCA_964369535.1 uncultured Desulfovibrionaceae bacterium | reverse complement strand
TTGGCATAAACTTTTTGCGCTATGACATGAGCGAATATATGGAAAAACATGCCGTGTCGCGCCTTATTGGGGCGCCTCCCGGCTATGTGGGCTTTGACCAAGGTGGGCAACTTACCGAAGCCATACGCAAAGCTCCGTATTCCTTAGTGCTTCTAGATGAAATCGAAAAAGCACATCCCGATATTTATAATGTGCTTTTGCAAGTAATGGATTATGGCACTTTAACGGACAATTCAGGACGCAAGGCAGATTTTCGAAACGTTTTTTTGATTATGACCTCCAATGCCGGTGTGCGTGAAATGAACACAAAAAGTGTTGGTTTTGCAAAAGATAATAAAGCTTTAGCCTTGGACGCTGTGAACAAGGGTTTGAAAGCTGTGGAAGAAACCTTTGCGCCGGAATTCAGAAATAGGCTTGATGCGCTCATTCCTTTTCAAGGGCTTACTTTTGAACTTATGGGTCACATTGTGGATAAATTTGTGGGGCAACTGTCCGCAAGTCTTGCCGCGCGTAAAGTAAAGCTTATTCTGACCCCCGATGCCAGAGAAAGACTTGCAGAAAAAGGCTATGACCCCTTGTATGGAGCTCGCCCTCTACAAAGACTTTTGCGTAATGAAATTGAAGATGTGCTAGCCAAGGAATTGCTTTTTGGTACGCTTGTGCGCGGTGGTGTTGTCACTGTGGATGCTGCCAAAGAAGGCTTTTCTTTCACCTATGGAATTGCTTAATGGTGGCATGGCTAGGCTCTGAGCTTGGTTTTCCCCCTGTGTGGCAAGCAAATGCCGATGGTTTGCTTGCCATGGGGGGAGATTTGCACCCCGAACGCCTTATCCTTGCCTATTCTCAAGGTATATTCCCTTGGTATGGCGACGATTCCCCCATATTGTGGTGGTCGCCCAATCCGCGTTGCATTTTACCCCTTGATGCTGTGTATTGTTCAAAGCGCTTAGCCAGAAAGCGTAAATCTTCCCGTTTTACTTGCACATATAACACAGCTTTTGCTGAAGTTATTGAACATTGCGCCCAAAGCCCGCGACCAAATCAAGACGGAACATGGATTACTCCTGCCATGCAAGGAGCGTATAGACATTTACATACTCTTGGTTTTGCCCATTCTGTGGAATGCTTTGAAGGCTCAAGGCTTGTGGGCGGGCTGTATGGCGTGGCCATTGGCAAGGCTTTTTTTGGGGAATCCATGTTTTACCTTGTGCCGGACGCGTCAAAAATAGCTTTGTTATCTTTGATAGATATTTTAAAAGAAAAAGGTTTTATACTTTTTGATTGTCAGCAAGAAACCAAGCACATGCAAAGCATGGGAGCAGTGAGCGTTTCGCGTGAGCGTTTTTGCGCTCTTTTGGAAAAGGCTCTAGAGTCCTAAGAGTCGATTAATTACCATATACTTGGTAGGGAATGCGTATGGCAACGCCATTTTCTTCAAAAGAGTAGGGCAGACCCTCAAGAGTGGGTTTGTCAGTTAAGGAATTAAGCAGCATGGTGGCAATGGCTTGTCCCATGCCTTCGGCATCTTGGATGATTGTGCCGTGCATTATTCCTTGGGCAATAGCTTCTTTGGCTGCCTTGGTGCCGTCTATACCCACCACAGGAATGTTTTTTTCTGAACCTTCTATATTATATGTATATTCTTGTAAGGCTTTTATGGCTCCAATAGCCATGGAATCATTATTGGCAATGATAAAGTCCACTTCGTCCATATGTATGTCCAGAGCTGTTTTTGTGTGTTCATAGGCACATATTTCATCCCAGTCACATACAATGGTATTACCAATTTGGCGCATATTTACACCGCCCATGCGCGCGCTTCGTACACTTAATTTACTGCGTACAATGGCTTCTGGATTGTCAATATTTCCTTGCAGCATAAGAAATTGACAAATACCGTCTTTATTACGGTCAACTAGTGGATTTTTATGCCAAATGCCTGCAATTATAGCGCCTTGCAAAATGCCTGATTGTTCGGCTGCAGAACCTACATACTGTGCTTTGGCGTATTTTTTTATAATATTGAGATCAGGTTCTTTATTGAAAAAAACTACGGGAATGTTGCTTGAGCGAACTATGTTTAATACTGCTTGTCCTGTTTTTACGTCCACAAGGTTCATGGCCACAGCGTCGCCGCCTTCTTTAAGAAAAGTTGCCAGCTGATTTAATTGTAGTACATGGTTTTGTTTGGCATCAAAAACAGTGTATTTGACTTTGCCTTCTAATTGTTTTTCTATGGCTTCATTTACGGAATGAATATATGTATCTTCTAATTTAAAAATAAAAATTCCTACGTGGGTTTCTTTGCTTATTTCTTTGGCAAAGGCATGGGGTAAAAAAAGTACGCTGCTACATAAAATAAAACTTAAAGCCGTAGATAAAATTTTATATGCAAACATGTTATGGCTCCTAGAAATGTATAATCATTATTATGCTATGTTTTCTGACTCTTTCATAGAACCCCAAAATGCAAGTGCATTATAAAGTTCATCTACATTAAGAGGTTTTGTAATATGATCATTCATGCCTGCTTCCAGACTTTTTTCTTTATCGCCAACCATGGCATGCGCTGTCATGGCTATAATGGGCACGCTTGCAGAATGCGGGCGTAAGCTTTGGCGTATAGTTTTGGCGGCTGTTAAACCGTCCATGGTGGGCATTTGGATATCCATAAGAATTAAATCAAAATCTTCATTTTCCCAAAGGGCAACAGCTTCTGCTCCATTATGGGCAAGTGTTACGCCAACATTCATGTTTTTAAGAATTTCAAGGGCAATTTCTTGATTTATTTCATTGTCTTCTGCAAGCAGTATTTTGAGATTGGGTAGTGTATAATGTGTTGGAGCAGCCATGGTTTCGGTATCACCAAGATCTGCTTCAAGGCCTTCTTGGCTTTGTATGGTAAAATAAAATGTGCTGCCCTTATGTAATTCACTTTCCACCCAAATTTCACCGCCAAGCAAATGCGCAAGGCTTTTGCTGATGGTAAGTCCAAGGCCTGTTCCGCCGTATTTTCTGGTGGTGGTGCCGTCTGCTTGAGAAAAAGAATCAAAGATATGTTTTTGCGCTTCTTCAGTCATGCCAATGCCCGTATCTTTGACGCTGGTTAAAAGGGTGAAATTGTCACCTTGTTTTTCGGCAATAGAGATGTGCATATGCACATCACCTTTAGGAGTAAATTTAATGGCATTGGAACAAAGATTAATACATATTTGAGTAAAGCGAAGGGGATCGCTCACCAATATTTTAGGCACTTCATCAGCCACACTAAATGTAAGCGTGATGCCTTTTTCGTCGCATTTAGGTTGTAGCATATCGCGCATGGACGCGAGCAGATTTGATAAACGAAAAGCCATATGGTCAATGTCCATTTTTTCCGCTTCTATTTTGGAAAAGTCTAAAATATCATTGATAACGCCCA
>CAYJHG010000208.1:0-3424 GCA_964369535.1 uncultured Desulfovibrionaceae bacterium | reverse complement strand
TTATGTGGCGTTTTTATGCGGCGGAAAAAATACTGCCCCAAGAGTCATAAGCATAATCTGCATATCAAGAAAGCCCGACATATTGCACACATAAAAAACATCGTATTCCAATTTTCTTAATGCGTCTTGTTCAGATGCCCCATAAGGATAATTTATTTGTGCTAAGCCTGTAAGGCCTGGCTTTACCACATGCCGTAAAGCATATGCAGGCATATTTTCTGCCAATTTCTGCACAAATTCATGGCGCTCTGGCCTTGGACCCACAAAGCTCATGTCATTTTTTACCACATTCCAAAGCTGTGGTAATTCATCTAAGTGCAAAGCTCGCAATACCTTGCCCACGCGCGTAGTTCGGCTATCGTTGGCACTGGCCCACACAGCACCATGTTGTTCAGCATTATCATGCATGGAGCGAAATTTATACAGGGTAAAAATCTTTCCACCTTTACCGACACGTTGTTGCTTATAAAAAATAGCGCCCTTGGAATCCAATGCAATACAAAAGCCAATAAGCAACATAAAAGGACTAAACATAGCCAACAGGCTTACAGATCCAATCATATCAAAATATCTTTTTGCTTGGCCTTGCCAACAACTTTTGTCTTGTTTTAGAGATATATCTTCAAATTGCGCCATCTGCGCAAAAGGTATGCGTTGGATTAAAAGCGCAAGATTGACACTGCGTGTATGTGCATAATACGCAAATACGCAATGCGCTACAAACAAAAGCACAAGATTGCACATAGACTGTATAAATATATATAATGCGCTAAAATCATATTGAAAAAAAACCTTTGCACTTATAAGCCCCACCACTTGTGCCAAAGCAACAGCAACAGCGCAACGAGCCATCAATTGGCGCATGTACATAAGTCGCCCTTTGGGTGTTACTTTAGAACATGTAAAACCATATGCCTGCAAAGCATACAAAAAAAACAAAGCAAGCGGCACAAAAAACGCGCAATACATTAATGGCAATGGCGTAATATATAAGATTATGGGCATTGCCAACAATAAAACCAAAGTGTCAAGAGCAACACGCCCATATGTGCTGTACCACCAAGGCATACAATCAAAGCTCCATTTGACGCACAAGGCAAGATGCCACTTGCTGCGCTTCAAAGTTTTTTTGCACATGTTCTCTGGCCTTACTGCCCATGCGCGCCTTTTCTTCTGGATGTAAAATATAATATTCCATAGCCTTCACCAACTCAGGCACATGCCCCTTAGGTACAATTAATCCGTTCTCTTTGTGCTGCACAACGTCAACGCAGCCTGGAACTTGGCTTACAATACAAGCCCTTCCCATGCTCATGCCCTCCAAAATTGCGCAGGGTATTCCCTCACGCCACGATGGCAACACCATAACACTAGCCCCGGCAATATATGGGCGAACATCTTCAACCGCCCCTAAATACTCTATAATTCCTTCACCTTGCCAGCGTAAAACCTCTTGTACCTCTATGGCACCCATGCCCTTTTCTTCTGGCCCCAAAAGGGCAAACGTGGCCTTGGGGTATTTTTGCCGTACAATTTTAGCCGCAGCAACATAGTCGCGTATGCCCTTAGATTCCAAAAGCCTTGCCATGAGCAAAAAACGCGTGGCATACGGATATGTAGCTACATAGCCATAATGTGCCGTATCAACTCCTGTACCACCCTTATATAATATGGCTTTTTCCTCATCTACCAGTTTTTTTTGCCTAAAAATCTGTATATCAGCCGAATTTTGAAAAAAAACTTTTTTAACCCCTACCAGACTTATTTTATATAATTTTTGCGCTATTGTTTGAATAATTTTCTTATACGCTTTGTCGGTATCTTCAAAGGCAAAACCAAGACCAGTAATACAAGCAAACACTTGCGTATTAGGTAAATATTTTGCCAACAAGCGCTTTGCCAAACCTGTATAAACAACAGGTTTAATGGTGCTTGCAAATATCACTTCTGGCTTTTGTTGCCAAAGAATTTTACATAAGCTTAAAAGCGTATACATATCATAAAAGGCGTTTTGCCCTTTTCCATGCAATGGATAAAAATCAACTTTTGCCCCAATGCTTGCCATGCGTTCTACATCTTGCTTTGGCGCATTTTTGGGCACATAGCATACAACTTGGTGCCCACGGCTTTGCAATGCTTTTAATAAAGCAAGCCAATACATAAATATCGACATAGAATTATTTACAAAAATAAACACCTTCATAAGTACACTCAAAGTAATTTTTGCTCATAACAAGTTTTTGCAAAGTGTATCATGCAATATTTTTTAAACTTTACAATGCCCACAAGCAAGAGTAAGAACAGCGTAAGAAAAATTTTAATTGAGGATATAACCATGACAGCCTATATGCAAGCACTAGAAGATATACAAAAAACCCCACGAACTTGGCTTATTACCGGTGTTGCTGGATTTATTGGGTCAAATCTTTTAGAAACCTTACTTTTACACGGTCAAAAAGTTGTTGGATTAGATAACTTTATTACTGGATATCAAAAAAATCTGGACATGGTTCAAGAAAGTGTGACCAAGACCAACGCCTCTCTATGGGAAAATTTCACATTTATTGAAGGTGACATGCGCGACATAGACACATGTCATAAAGCTTGTGCCGGCGTTGACCATGTTTTGCACCAAGCAGCCCTTGGCTCTGTGCCTCGCTCCATAGAAGATCCTCTCTTAACAAATTCTTGCAATATAGACGGTTTTTTGTGCATCTTAGTGGCCGCACAAAAAGCTCAAGTGAAAAGTTTTGTTTATGCGGCGTCTTCTTCCACTTATGGTGATTCACCAAGTCTGCCCAAGGTGGAAGATATTATTGGCAACCCCCTATCGCCTTATGCAGTGACAAAATATGTCAACGAGCTTTATGCTGCTGTTTTTGCAAAAAGTTATGGTTTTACTACTATTGGTTTAAGATATTTTAATGTTTTTGGAAGACGACAAGACCCCATGGGCGCCTATGCCGCCGTTATACCCCTTTGGTTTGCAGCCCTTTTACAAGGCAAGAGTGTATTTATTAACGGTGATGGTGAAACCAGCCGCGATTTTTGCTATATTGACAATGTGGTTGAAGCCAACATTCTCGCTTCACTTGCCAAGGACAGCGCTCGAGATAAGGTGTATAATGTTGCCTATGGCGAGCGCACCACATTAAATGAACTTTTTGAACTTATTCGCCAAGAAGTTATACCTCACAGCCCAGATGCAGCCCAAGCTAAGCCTCAATATCGCGATTTTAGAAAGGGCGATGTTCGCCACTCTTTGGCTGATATTTCAAGTGCTAAAAACAACCTTGGCTACGCGCCACCCTTTACTGTGCGTGAAGGCATGCAGCTTGCTGGTCAGTGGTATGCTAAGCACTTGCTTTAATAATTGTTATTCAAATTAAAAAACCTCTGCATAATCGTGCAGAGGTTTTTTAAT
>CAYJHG010000207.1:0-3472 GCA_964369535.1 uncultured Desulfovibrionaceae bacterium | reverse complement strand
CCATTTGATAGATAACCATATCAACTTCTTGCTCTTGCACTTCCACATTTTCTTTTTTACCAACAGTCATGAGGAATACTTGAGCGCGAGTTATTTTTTCTGCTTCTTCGCGCATTTCTTTGCTCAAATCTTCCATGCTCTTGCCAAGAGAAGAAAGGCTCTTGCCTTGACTTTCAAGCTTGGATTGGCGTTCTGCGAGTAAGGAGCTTGTGTGCGATGCCACCAAAGATTCGGGCAAGTCAAATTCTACCATCTTTAAAAGCGAATCAAGGAATTGCTTTTGAGCTGCACCCTTATGCAGGTTTTCACGGCTTTTTGTGTAGCTGTCCACAAAGGCTTTGCGCAAAGACTCAAGGCTTTCTTGACCCATGCTTTTGGCAAGGTCGTCATTCAGTTCAGGTAGTTTACGCTCTTTAATGGCATGCACTGTCACCTTCATGCTGATGGTTTTGCCAGCCAAGTCAGGAGCCAAGAAGTCTTCGGGGAATGTGATATCGCCTTCCTTGGTTTCGCCAAGAGCCGTACTTTTGACCAATGCTTCAAAATCTTCCAAAGCTTGACCTTCACCAAGGTTCATTTGGAAGTTTTGCGAGCTAATGCCTTCAAGAGCTTTGCCATCTTCATAAGCAGCAAAGTCAATGTCCACCACTTGACCATCTACAGCAGGGCCATTGCCTTCGGCCACTTCAAGTGTAGCACGTTCTTTGCGAATACGCTCAATAAATTCTTCTACTTCCGTATCATTAACCACAGCTTTTTCTTGCTTCACTTCCATGCCTTCATAAGCTGGTATATCAAAAGTGGGCAAAACTTCAAAGCTTATGCTGTATACAAAAGGAACATCGCGCTCAATGCCTTCGCCATCAAAATCAATGGAAGAAACAGGCGAAAGGTTAAGCTCTTGAATAACATTGTTTATATGAACATTCACAAGGTCTTGCTTAGCTTCTTCATAAATTTTATCACGAAAGCGTTTTTCAATAACAGAAGAAGGCACTTTGCCCTGACGAAAGCCGTCAATTTTCACTGACGAACGATACAAGGCCACGGCGGCCATGATGGCTGCTTCTACTTCTTTAGTTTCAACGGTAATATTTACCTTTTTTTTCACTGGGGAAAGGTCTTCTACGGTATATTCCACAAGGGGCTCCTTTGTTGGCAGGCTCTAAAATCGTAGCACTGCCTAAGAAATATTTAGTAACACGTCAGTATAAGCATGTCTAAGTCCTTTGTCTAGAGGCAATATGTCCACTTTTTTTGCTTTTATACGCTGCTAAAAATACACGGTAAGGCGCACACCTTCCACCAATGGTGCAGAATCAGGCATATCTCTTTGTTTTTGCAACATAATATTTTCAATATGCATGTTTACCCCGTGCAAATGCACAATATGCCGCACAATGGCAAGCCCAAGCCCACTGCCTTGTCCGCACTGTCCGGGGGGGCGAAAAAAACGCTGCCCAAGCTGTTGTAAAACTTCTGGAACAAGATGCTTTGTGGTATTTTCTACCCAAAGGGCATCTTTTGTAAGCACAATATGCACCTCGCCGCCTTTTGGGCTATACGATACAGCATTATCCAAAATATTCCGCAAGGCTATTTCCCATAGCGCCACAAAACCCGGAGTTAAGATAGGCAAAGAAAGCGCTTGAAAAGAAATATGTACATTTTTTTCTTTAGCCATGGGCTGTATTTCGTCACAAGCCCTTTGCACAAGACTTTCCAAGGGAGGAATTTCTTTGTGCCCTTCGTTATTTTTTATAGCAGAATCTGACGAAGCGTCTAAACGAGAAAGCAAGAGCAATTGCTCTACAAGGTGCGTGCACCTGGCTGTGCCTTGCAGTATTTTTTGCAAAGCATGCCCACGCGCCTTAGGGTCATCGGCGCACATTTCCATCACTTCTGCCTGCACTTTAAGCCCAGCCAAAGGAGTGCGCAATTCGTGGGCAGCGTTGGAAACAAAAGACCTTTCCCTCTGCAAAAGCTCGCCCATGCGCGCAAAAAGAGCGTTTAAGGCGCTGACCAAGGGCCGTACTTCTAAGGTCAAATGCTCTTCAGCTAGGGTGGATGTGTCTTCAGGCTTGCGCGCATCCAACTGCTTTGCCATGTTATGCAAGGGGCGCAATTCTTTAAAAAGCAACCAAATCATGCCCCCTAAAAGAAAAGGCAAAGCCAAGAGCCAAGGTATTAATTGACGTTCAAGCATTTCAAATACAAGGTCTTGACGATATTCATATTCTTGCCCAACAGCTATAATGCGCTTGCCATCAAGTGAAGCCACCCACACAATGCGCCAAGCCTCATCGTCCACTTCCATATCCACAAAGCCTTTTTGCATGGTAAAGGGAAAATCTTGACCGTGGTCATTATCGCTGAGCAAAAGCTCTCCTTCAAGTGAAAATATGGCATAGGCCAAGGCTTCATCGTCCACACGCACTTTTTTTTGCGTATTTTTTGCCAATTCTTCTAGGCCTTGCAGTTTATTCACTTGCGGATAAAAATCTAAGGCTCCTAATGTATTTGCAAAAAGAATTTGCTGCGTGTCAAAAAATTTTTTGCTGTGCTTTGCTCCCGCTTGCCAAGACAATACCGCAGTGACACACCAAAGCACAAAGGCTAAGCTCGAAAAAAAGAGCAATAAGCGCCCCATGAGACTTTGTGTAAAAAGTTTTTTTTCTAACTTCATGCTATATTCCTGTGGAGGTTAGGGTGTACCCTATGCCGTGCACCGTCCTAATAAAATCGCTACCAAATTTACTGCGCAAGTGGTGCACATGCACTTCAATGGTATTGCTGCTCACTTCATCATTCCAGCCATAAAGTTTTTCTTCTAGCACTGCTTTTGAAAGCACAGCATCGGCATGTGTTAAAAATATTTCTAGCAAAATCATTGCCTTGGGACTTAGCGACACTTGCGCATCATCCTTATAGGCCAAGCGCTTTTGGGGATCAAAGCTCACATTTTTATGCCGTAAAAGCGTTGCCATAGAACCTTTTTTGCGCCTGAGCAATGCGCGTACTCTGGCCACCAATTCTTGCAAGGCAAAGGGTTTTGGCAAATAATCGTCCGCTCCCAAGTCAAGCCCCTCTACTCTTTGTTCAATGCTGGCACGAGCCGTTAAAATGAGTACTGGCACTTCATGGCCTTTTTGGCGCCAATAATGCAATAATTCAAGACCATCGGCTCCCGGCAAGGTCAAATCCAAAATAATAGCTTCGTGCTCGGTGAGTAAGGCTGTTTTTGCAAGGCTGCCATCTTGTATCCAATCTACTACAAAGCCTTGTTTTTCAAGACCAACCACCAAACCATCCCCAATTATTGCATCGTCTTCTACCAATAAAATACGCATGCGTGAACTCCATAATGTAAAAAGGGGAACTTCTTCGCGCGAAAAAGTCCCCCTTGTATGCATGTAGATTTAAAGCCTATCAGCCTGTTGTAAAAGTCGATTTAGTAAATTTCTTTCATCAC
>CAYJHG010000206.1:0-3477 GCA_964369535.1 uncultured Desulfovibrionaceae bacterium | reverse complement strand
CCCAAAAAGGAAACTAAGTCCAAGAAAAACGATCCCTTGGAAATTCCTGAAGATGCCAAGAAAAAAAATGATATGAGCTTTCTTGAAGGGTGCTGGACCAGCGAAACGGGTCTATATAATTCTCGCACACGCGAGCCACTCGTAGCTGAATATTGTTTTGATAAAAATGGCCAAGGTCGTCGTATAGTCCGTGAAAAAAGCGGACAAATTTGCACGGGAGGCGTGCAGGCTACCTTCAATCAAAACGGTACGTTAAATATGCAAAGTGTGGAAGCGCAGTGTCCAAGTGGTAATGACTATGTACCACAAAGAGTACAGTGCACCGGTGAAGAAAACAGCACTTTGTGCAAAGGACAAGAGCAAGCCCCAGGGCGCAACACTACTTGGGATGCCAAATTCTATAGGAAATAGCATGGAAACAACGCATATAAGTCTCATTCCCGGCGGATGCCCGCAATTTTTGGATTTTACCCTTCAAGTATCTTCCCTACCGCGCCTACGGCGGTATTTTAAAGAAGAAAAAATCCACCATGAAGAAGGCTCCGAACAAAGCCGTTATACACATACACTGCGCTGCATAGAAAATGAAGATGACACGTTTTTTGACCAACTTACAGGCCAAAGCAGTGAATATGATTATGAAATGGACATTCGGCGTGTTACAGAAATTTGGAATGACACTTGGATTCCATTACCTTTTTTGCGCACACGCGGGCAAACATGGCATGACGGCAAAGATCGCTTTGAATGCGGCCCTTCCAACTGGGTGCGGGCACGCATGACCAAAATGGATGCTGCCACCCTGCACCTCACGCTTATTTTTGATACCAATGTGGAAACACCTCCGGAAAATGGCGAAGTATATCACGCCCTAAGCCCCGGTGATGTGGCTGCCCATGGCACATTTTGTTTGGCACATCATGTGCGCGACAACAGCTGGTTTTTGAATGAAGCGTGGGTTGATGCATGGCTCTTGCACATTTATGACAACTATCGCAGCCAAAAATACCGCGGCCGTGGTTCTTGGCGTGATGATAATCCTTATGTACTTGAGCACTTAGCTTCTTACCTTACCTGGCTTGAAGTGGTGCGCTTGGCTGTGCAAAATTTAAATGTACAAGTTATCAATCCCGAAAGGGAACAGCCCGTGGAAGTGGATCTCATATTAGACATAGGCAATTCACGCACCACTGGCATTTTGGTGGAAACATTACCACAGCGCATAACCAACCTTAATGACAGCTATTTATTAGAATTACGCGACCTTACAGAACCGGAACATATATATAACGATCCATTTGAAACACGCATTGAATTTACCGAAGCAAATTTTGGCGATGACCTTTTAAGTCGAAGGTCTGGTCGCAAAACGCCGGCTTTTGCTTGGCCTTCGGCCGTTCGCGTAGGACCTGAAGCTGCCCGCTTGGCCACGCGCGCCGTTTGTGCCGAAGGCAGCACCGGTATGTCTAGCCCCAAGCGTTACCTTTGGGATGAGCGCCCATGGCAACAAACATGGCGCTACAATACCGGGCTTCCCCAAGAGCCCATGGTCATACGCGGTCTTTTTGCCAAGCAAGTAAATTCACAAGGCACTCCCCTATCTTGCTTTGACGATGCCCTATTTAAACGCTCAAAAATTTTACGCCAACAAACAAAAGAACTGGCCTTTGAATCACACTTTACCCGTTCATCTCTCATGCTCTTTATGGTGGGTGAAATCATAACGCAGGCCCTTGTCACCATTAATGCCCCCAACACCCGTTCACGCCGTGAATTACCCCATGTACCACGACGTTTGCGCCGCATTATCTTTACCGTTCCCACTGCCATGCCCGTGGCTGAAAAGCGTATTTTTCGCCGCTGGGTCACTTGGGCTGTGCGAGTCATATGGCAAGCCCTAGGCTGGGAACAATGGTATAAGGGCATACACGAAGGTCAAAGGCTCAATGCATCGGATTATCGTATAAGCCCTCAAGTTCGTTGCGATTGGGACGAAGCCAGTTGTTCACAAATTGTCTATATTTACAATGAACTTTCCGTCAAACAACACGGCGATGCCCACCATCTTTTCCGCCTTTTGGGCAAACCAAGAGCTGCATATAATAATAAGCCTTGTCTGCGCATAGCCTCCATAGACACAGGCGGCGGCACCATGGATTTATCCATTGCCACCTATGAATTGGCAAGCCCCGAAGGCGACACAGCCAGACTTTGCCCGCATATGGAATTTAGAGACGGTTTTAATATTGCCGGTGATGAAGTTTTACGCAATATGGTTTCGCAACACATTATTCCTTGCCTTATGGAAGCTTTTAAAAAAGCAGGAGTGCAAGAAATTCAAGAGCTCATCGGCAAGCTTTTTGGGCGCGATACCATTGGTATTTCCAAAGAACAGCGCAACTTACGCGCTCGTTTTGTGCGCCAAGTGGCTGTGCCCATGGCTCTTGGTATACTTGGTATTTGTGAGCATTTATATCAGCAAAGCACAGAAAGCCGTGAACACCACGCCCCTTTCACCTGCAAGCTCAAACATTTCTTTAGCTCCATACACAATGATGAAGAATTTATCTTTACAGAAATAGAAACAAAGCCCGACGCAGACGGGGAAAAAGAAAGCATGGATAATGGTTCGCCCTTTGCCATGCTTGAAGGCGTGCACTTGCCACCCTCTTTTTTCCACCCCATGCCCCAAAACCATATTGTTGAAGCTGTTGAAGAAGCTGTGCACAGCAAATTACCCTCGCAGGCACATTTTTCTCTCTTAGATGTGGAAGTGCGCATAAATCCTGCGGCAGTAGAAAATACCATACGCTCTACCCTTGGACCCGTTTTAGCCGATTTGTGCGAAATGGTACATTTATACGATTGCGACGTACTCTTGCTCACCGGGCGCCCCAGTGCTTGGAATGGCATTGTAAGCCCTGTTCTTGCCAAATTGCCTGTGCCCGCTCACCGCATTGTGCCCATGCGCACCTACCGCGTGGGCAATTGGTATCCCTTTGCCGATGCCAAGGGTTGCATTACAGATCCCAAAACCACGGTGGTGGTAGGGGCCATTTTATGCGCCTTGGCCGAAGGGCATCTTGAAGGATTTTCCTTTGATGTTGGAAACTTATCTTTATCTTCCACAGCTCGTTATGTGGGAGAGCTCAACACCGACGGCAAATTGCCCAAGGCCAAGGTATGGTTTGAGGTCGATGTAGACAGCAATGAAGGCATTGAATTAGAGCGCCAAGTGGCTTTTGCCGGCCCCTTGCCCATTGGGTATCGCCAAGTGGCCGCCGAACGCTGGCCAACCACGCGTTACTATCTTATGTCCTTCACCAACGAAGAAGCCAGAACAAGAGCTTCCGGACGCTTACCCTATGATGTGACGGTGCGCCTTTCCGTTTCAGAAATATGGGACGAAAATGCCGACAGAGATGAAGGCGATTTTAGCATAGACAGTATTGTGGATAAAAATGGCAATGCCGTTAA
>CAYJHG010000205.1:0-3480 GCA_964369535.1 uncultured Desulfovibrionaceae bacterium | reverse complement strand
ACAGCCCTACGCCATTGCGCCAATAAGGCTTCGCGCTGATCATTGCCCATCTTGGGTTCAAAGCGGCGATCCAATTGCCATTTTGCGGCCAATTCTTCTTCTGTTTGCCAAAAGCCCACAGCCAAGCCGGCCAAATAGGCCGCACCAAGAGCCGTTGTTTCGGTAATGGTGGGGCGCTCAACCGCAACACCTGTTAAGTCTGCCTGATATTGCATGAGCATATTGTTACGGCTAGCCCCTCCGTCAACACGCAAAGTGTGCAAAGAAAGGCTAGCATCTTTTTGCATAGATTCAATGATATCTAATGTTTGCAAAGCAATACTTTCTAATGTGGCACGGGCTATGTGGCCACGGCTGGTGCCGCGCGTAATGCCAACCATGGTACCGCGCGCATATTGATCCCAATAAGGCGCCCCAAGTCCCACAAAAGCCGGCACAAAATACACGCCACCATTGTCACTTACGGTGGAAGCAAGGCTTTCTATATCTGCTGCATCTTCAATAATTTGCAAGCCATCACGCAGCCATTGCACCACTGCCCCACCCACAAATACCGACCCCTCAAGGCAATACTGCATACCATTTGCATTTTGCCACCCCACAGTGGTCAACAAATTATTTTGGCTCTCCTTGGCAACTTTGCCCGTGTTCATAAGCAAAAAACAACCTGTTCCATAAGTATTTTTGGCCATGCCCTCTTGAAGGCAAGCATTACCATAGGTGGCAGCTTGCTGGTCGCCGGCTACACCGGCAATGGGCACGGCAGAGCCGAAAATTTCAGGATGTGTTTTACTCATAACGCTGGAAGATGGGCATATTTCCGGCAGCATGGAGCGCGGCACTCCCAACATGTCTAAAAGTTCATCATCCCATTGTTTTGTATGAATATTATATAGCAATGTTCGGCTGGCATTGGAAGGATCTGTCACATGGCTTTTGTTTTTGCTCAAGTTCCAAATGAGCCAAGAATCCACCGTGCCAAAAAGTAATTGCCCAGCTTCGGCCTTGGCGCGAGCCCCAGGCACATTTTCTAAAATCCAGCGCACCTTAGTGCCTGAAAAATACGCATCGAGCACAAGGCCTGTCTTTTGACGTATAACGTGAGCCTTGCCTTCGGCGCGTAATTGGTCACAAAAACCTGAAGTTCTGCGGTCTTGCCAAACAATGGCATTATAGATGGGATCACCGGTAGTTTTATCCCACACAATGGTGGTTTCTCGTTGGTTAGTAAGTCCGACAGCGGCCAAATCATTACCGCTAATACGCGCAAATTTTACACAATCGCGCGCCACACGGTATTGGGTATCATATATTTCATTGGGATTATGTTCCACCCAACCAGGCTGAGGGTAAATTTGCGTAAATTCTTTTTGCGTTACTTGTATAATATTAGAATCACGGTCAAAAAGTATGGCCCTTGAAGAAGTAGTGCCTTGGTCTAAAGCTAAAATATATTTTGCGGACATATATATCTCCTTAATCATTCTTGCATTGTGCCTAGCATGGCATTCACAATACAATAACAAAAAAAGCGCAAAAAGGCTTCTAAAAAATATTTGCTACAAAATATTCTTGGATAAAGCCCTCTTGGAGCAAGGCGCAAGTTTTTTTTGCTTTAGCATCTTGATTTGTGGGCGTGTTTTTGCTTAAATTAAGTTTCGTTTTACTTGCTTCCTTTCAAAGATATCAATATTTTTTGATTAAAAAATTATTTAATACATTATAGTTGCGTTAAAATACGTGATTTTAAAACTAAGGATGTACTATGATCAGCATGCCCAAAAAATTGCCCTATCCTTCCATCAGTGCCAACACGGAAATTGTCTTAAAAAAGCGTTACTATCATGTGAATATTGAAACAGGTGAAACTGAAGACGCACGCGATCTTTTTTGGCGTGTGGCATCGACTATTGCTTTTGAAGAAGCAAAATATGCAGAATCCACCGTAGAAGCCAAAGACCTAGCGCGTGATTTTTACGACATGATGACAAATTGGAAATTCCTTCCAAATTCTCCCACCCTTATGAATGCCGGCACCGACTTAGGCCAACTCTCGGCTTGTTTTGTTTTGCCCGTGGGCGACTCCATAGAAGAAATTTTTGACGCCGTTAAGTATGCGGCCATGATCCACAAATCCGGCGGCGGCACAGGTTTTTCTTTCACACGCTTACGCCCACAGCAAAGCCGTGTGGGTTCCACCGGCGGTGTTGCTTCAGGGCCTGTGTCTTTCCTGCGCATTTTCAACACAGCCACTGAACAAATAAAACAAGGCGGCACACGCCGCGGCGCCAATATGGGCATATTGCGCATTGACCACCCTGACATTTTAGAATTTATCAGCGCTAAAGAAAAAGAAGGGGAATTTAATAATTTTAACCTTTCAGTGGGACTTACAGAAACCTTTATGGAAGCTGTAGAAAAAAATGAAGAATACCCACTCATTATGCCGCATACAGGCACAGAGCACAGCCGATTAAATGCACGCGAAGTGTTTGAACTTTTGGTCAGAAAAGCTTGGGAGTCGGGCGACCCGGGCATTGTGTTCCTTGACCGCATAAATCGCGACAACCCAACACCGGACCAAGGCGAAATTGAGTCCACCAACCCTTGTGGCGAGCAGCCCCTTTTACCCTATGAAGCCTGTAACTTAGGCTCCATAAACCTTGCGCAATTTGTGCATGTGGCTCAAGCCAATGCCACCAGCATTGATCAGCGCATTGATTGGAAAGAATTGTCGCGCGTTATTCATCTTTCGGTGCGCTTTTTAGACAATGTTATTGACGCATCCCGCTTTCCCCTTGAGCGCATTACAGAAAAAGTATTGCAAAATCGTAAAATAGGTCTTGGCGTTATGGGCTTTGCCGATATGCTCTTCCAGCTTGGCATTGCCTATGATTCCGAAGAAGGCCTTGCCCTTGGCGAAAAAGTTATGGGTTTTATCAATGACGAAGGGCACAAAGCTTCCATGCAATTGGCCAAAGAAAGAGGCCCCTTTCCCGCCTATGCCACATCTATTTTTGCCAAAAAACAACAAGGCCCCTACCGTAATGCCACAGTAACAACCATTGCCCCCACAGGCACTTTGTCCATTATTGCCGGTTGTTCTTCAGGTGTTGAACCACTTTTTGCCTTGTGCTTTACACGCAATATCCTTGAAGGCGAAAAACTTGTGGAAGTAAACCCATACTTTGAACGTGCTTTAAGCCTTGAAGGCTTATACAGTCCAGAGCTTATGGAAAGTGTCGTGGCCAAGGGCAGCATTACGCATATGGATTTCTTGCCAGAACAGATGCGCCATGTCTTTGTGACTGCCATGGACATTAGCCCAGAATGGCACTTGAAAATGCAGGCTGCATTCCAACGCCATACAGACAATGCCGTTTCCAAAACCGTGAACTTGCCCAACAGCGCCACCATAGAAGATATTTATAATATTTACCAAATGGCCTTTAAAGAAGGCTGCAAGGGCGTTACCGTATA
>CAYJHG010000204.1:0-3486 GCA_964369535.1 uncultured Desulfovibrionaceae bacterium | reverse complement strand
ACTTTTGCCGAAGGATATACCCTTCTACGCAGGTTTGAAAGGCATGGATTGCCACGTCGTCGCAAGCTCCTCCTCGCAATGACAAATGATATTAATTGCTTGCATGGATAATCGGTGGTTACGAGCTTTGTATCACAGCTTTTGAAAGGCATGGAACATCTCTTCATACGAAGCGCAAGCCCCACGCTCCACAGAATCAGATTAACGTGGTATCCATGTCCATAGACCCTCTCCGTAAACCTTCTAAGTCTAGGCATATATAGCGTATACCTAGGCTTTTTATGTGCTCAGTAATACTTGTTTGTTGCGCATAAAAAACGTCGAAGCTTTCCTTAGGGATTTCTATGCGCAAAATATCAGCGTGCAATCTTGCCCTGTGTTCTGCAAAGCCGTGGGCGTATAAAATATCTTCTACGCGTATTATAAGCTCAATATCGTGCTTGTGTAATTGTTGCCCATAAGGAAATCTTGTGGCAAAGCAGGGTGTTGAAGGCTTATTGTGCACACTTAAACCAAGGGCTTGTGCTTTTTTGCGTATATGTTTCTTCGTAATGCCGCAAGCGGCAAAGGGTGAAATAATACCTAATTCATTAAGGGCTTTAAGGCCGGGTCTATAGGCACTTAAGTCGTCAAAATTTGTACCGTCAAGCACATGTTGTATATTATTATCGTGGGCAAAGGCTAAGGTGTTTTCAAAAATCAATCTTTTGCAATGATAGCATCTGTCCTTAGGGTTAGTGGCTATGTTTGCGTGTGCCAAAGGGTCAAAGGACAGTACGGTATGGGCAATGCCGTATTCTTCGCAAAAATCTTTGCAAAAAAGTATCTCGGCCTCGCTTTGAAAAATAGAGGCAAATGTAATGGCATGTACCCTATACTTTTTTGCTAAAAAAAGCAGTAAAGCACTATCTACACCGCCGGAAAATGCTATGCACAAACCATCAAGGGACAGAGTGTGAAGTTTTTTATCTAATGTGGCAAAAAGTTGTTCCATATTATTTATGCGTAATGAGCATGGCACGCAAAAGGGGATTGTCGTACTTTCTTTTGCCGGCACCATAGCCAATTTTTGCTAAGGTAAAGTCTTGTTCAAGCTTTTTTCCGTCGTACAGCGCAGCCACAATGGCGGCCCCTGTGGGAGTGACCATTTCCCCATCGTTCGCGGTGATTTTAAAAGGTATTTTATGCGCTTTGATAATTTCGCACACAGCAGGCACAGGCACGGGCAAAGTGCCGTGTTGGCATTGCACAAAACCTGTGCCGTCATGTAAAGTTGAAAAGTAAACATTTTCAGGATTTAAATCGTCAAAAAGCACAGCAAAAGAAACAATATCTGCAATGGAATCTATGGCACCCACTTCGTGAAAATGCACTTCAGCAAGGCTTTTGCCGTGCACATGAGCTTCGGCTTCAGCCACTATGGCAAAAATTTTCTTGGCCAAGGCCTTGGCTCTGTCTGTGGTGTGGGCTTTGTCTATTATTTGGCTCACGTCATCTAAATTTCTATGCTCGTGATGATGTTTATGCCCATGGTGCTCATGTTCATGTGCATGGTGATGCTGTGGCAAAACAACATCAAAATCTGTAGCCATAATCGCGTTAATGGCTACTTTCTTAATGGCATAAGAGAATTCATTTTCTAAGCTGAGTGAGTTCAAAGCCTTTGCAAGCTTTTCTTCACTGGCGCCCAAATCCAAAAGGCTGGCCACGGCCATATCCCCAGAAATACCTGATTTACATTCAAAATACAGATCCATTCTATACTCCACAAATTTTTCTGTTAATTTGGTTGGCGCTGTAGCCGGCATTGAAGCCATTGTCTATGTTCACAACGGTAATGCCCTCAGCACAAGAATTGAGCATGGTCAAAAGAGCACTTAAGCCTTCAAAAGAAGCCCCATAGCCTATGGATGTGGGCACAGCAATCACAGGAACATCCACCATGCCGGCAATAACGCCGCTCAAGGCCCCTTCCATACCGGCTACCGTTATGATAACATTTGCTTTTTTTATTTCGTCTATATTGGACAAAAGCCTATGGATTCCGGCAACGCCTACATCAAAGAAATTTCGTACATTGCTTCCATAAAATTCAGCCACTTTGCAAGCTTCTTGCGCCACTGGAATGTCGCCTGTGCCGCCGGTGCAAATGGATACAAGCCCCAATTTTTCCACAGGTTTATGAACCAAGGTGAGCACCCTTGAGGTGGTATCATAAGAAAGATTTTTTATTTTATCTTTAAGGAATTCATATTGTTCAAGGCTTGCTCTGGTGCCCAAAAGGTTTTTTCCTGCATTATCAAATGTTTCATATATTTTTAACAATTGCTCATTGGTCTTACACTCGCAAAAAATGGCTTCACTTGCTTTGCGTCGGCAAGCTCTTTCTGTGTCTAATTTAGCAAAATCTATATCTATATATTTTTTGTCCATAAAATTCCTATATAATGTGTCAATATTATTAAAGCACTTATTGTGTATATGTTTTTGAGAAAATATGTGTGATTATCAGGTGCTTGTAGACTTTAATAAAACTTGACTTGTGTCAAGTTATTTGTACGATCTTCTGAGATAATCATATTTTATTTTCAAGCAAATCAATATATTACTGTGCTTGTTTTCTTGGCTAAAATTTTATGGATTGCCGCGTCGCTGCGCTCCTCGCTATGACAAATTGTTATATTTCAAGCCATTGCGAGCGTAGCGAAGCAATCCATGCCTTTTAAGTCAGAAAGTCGTATTATTTGTCTACAGAACAAGCGTATATCCATAAACATTAGAAAACATTTGAAAATTGCAAGTATACGCTCTTTTGTACTCTTGACATGACAGCATTCAATGGGTATTTTTATATGTATGTGCAAAAAAGCACTTAACAGACTGTTAATGTCAAAATGCCTTCGGTAAAGGAATCCCCCATGAACAGAAGAGATTTTTTAAAGAAGCAATTACAAGCTATGGCTTATATTTCTGCTGGTAGCGCTTTGGTAGGAACGGAAATATTTTGCCCAAATATGGCTTTGGCCAATGCTGATCCGCACATAAGCATTGTGAAGGGTTCTCCTGCAGCGGCCACCAGAGCGGCGGTAGAAGCCTTGGGTGGCATGAAAAAATTTGTTCAAAAAGGCCAACATGTCGTTATAAAACCCAATATGAGTTTTTCACAAGGGGTGGACAGCGCCACTACCACGCATCCTGAAGTGGTGCGCGAAGTGCTTGTTATGTGCAAAGAAGCTGAAGCAGGCAGCGTTCGCGTGCTTGACCATGCCTTGCATAATCCTAAGCGCTCTTTGCAAAATTCCGGCATTTTAGCGGCATGTGAGGGTGTGGAAGAAGGCATATGCCACCAACTGCAAGACTCAAGCTTTTATAGCACAGAAAACATTGGACAAGCGAAAGAAATGCATAAAAACGCCTTTATGCGCGATGTATTGCAAGCAGATGTGATTATTGCTGTGCCTGTGGCCAAAAGCCATGGCAGTGCCG
>CAYJHG010000203.1:1331-3507 GCA_964369535.1 uncultured Desulfovibrionaceae bacterium | reverse complement strand
AGCGGATGATTTTTTCAAAGGCTTCCATATTTTTGCTGGTGTCGCCGTCCAATTCCACATAGGTAATATGCCCGGCATTGGTAAATGCATGGTAGGGCGCTTCTAGTTGGATTTTCTTAAAAGCAGGCAAAGAGCAATGCACGGGCACATGGAAGGAATTTGTGTAATATTCTCTGTCGGTAACATTTTCAATATTGCCGAATTTTATTTTATCAAGGTGCACAAAGCGACCGCTTAAACTTTCTGCTGGCGTGGCAATGAGCGTAAAATTGTGTTTTGTTTTTTTAGATTCATTATCGCAGCTTTCGCGCATATGCCCAATGATTTTCACGCCAAGTTCTTGAGACTCTTCACTTTGTCCATGGTGGGCACCGTTAAGCACGATGAGTGTTTCTGCTAGGCCAATAAAGCCTATGGTCAAGGTGCCGTGGGGCAAAATTTCTTCCAAAGTGTCGTCAAGGTCAAGCTTTTCAGAATCAAGCCAAATGCCTTGCCCCATAAGAAAAGGATAGTTACGTACTTTTTTAGCACCTTGAATTTTAAGGCGATGCATAAGCTGGCGATATACAAGCTCAAGGCGTGCATCAAGCAGGGCAAAAAATGCCTTGATATCTTCTTCTTTATTGCCGCTGGAATGGCTTTTTACTTCCAAAGCAAGGCGGGGCAAATTGATGGATGTAAAGCTCAAGTTGCCGCGCCCGCACGTCACTTGCCTGTCTGGGTCATACACATTACCAAGCACGCGTGTGCGGCAGCCCATATAGCCCACTTCGCTGTTATAGTCGCCCGGCACATAATATTGCAAATTAAAGGGAGCGTCCAAGAAGCTGAAATTGGGGAACAGGCGCAAGGCCGAAGTTTCCATGGCCAACTTAAACAGGTCATAGTTGGGTTCGCCCGGGTTAAAATTAAGCCCTTCTTTTACTTTAAAAATTTGCACAGGAAAAATAGAGGTTTCGCCATTGCCAAGACCGGCCTTGGTGGCAAGTAAAAGATTTTTTGTTGCCATGCGCCCTTCATCTGAAATGTCGGTGCCAAAATTTATAGAAGAAAAAGGCACTTGGGCACCGGCGCGGGAATTCATGGTATTGAGATTGTGGATGAGTGCTTCCATGGCTTGATAGCAACGCCTATTGGTGTTTTTCAATGCTTCTTGCACGGTATGAGCATGGGCTTTTGGCAAAAGCTCACGTCCGGGTAAAGCCTGCTCTTTGGCTAAATTTTCTAGGGTTTGCCCAAAATCTTCTGTGTTTCCCATGTGCAAGGGGGTTTTCTCAAGACAAGTGACCACAAGGTCAAGCAGGGCTTGTTCGTCAAAAACACGCGGCTCGGATCCTTTTGCAGCACTGTCTGCCAGCATATCGTTGGCAATACGCATATAGTTTAAAAGACTTTTTTGGTATTCGGTAGCAAAAGTTTTGCGCACACCTTCGGCCATGGCAAAATCAAAATTGGGTATGCTTTGGCCGCCATGCATTTCGTTTTGATTGGCCTGAACGGCAATACACGCCAAAGCGGCATAACTTTCAATGGCATTGGGTTCGCGCAAATAGCCGTGCCCTGTGGAAAAACCTTTCTTAAACAAAGGAATGAGGTCAATTTGGCAGCAAGTTTGCGTTAACATGTAAAAATCTTTGTCGTGGATATGTATGTCACCTTGGGTATGTGCTTCAGAAATATCACTTGGTAAAATATAATTATCCACAAAATATTTGGCGCCCTCAGAACCATATTTCAACATGGTGCCCATGGCCGTATCACCATCAATATTGGCATTTTCGCGCTTTAAATCGTCTTCAATGGCCGGCGTCCATGTGAGGGTTTTATAAATATCCATAAGAGCATTTTCGGCCTGCCGTATTTTGGCATGCTCATGCCTATATAAAATATAGGCTTTGGCCGTTTGGGCATAGCCAAATCGTATGAGGCTTTCTTCTACAATATCTTGTATTTCTTCAACATGCTTTAAGTTTTTGGCCAGAAGTTTTTGCTGCACCTTTTCTGTTAAAAAAGCTAAGTCTGTGGCAGACATGGCCTCTTCGTGAATGTCAAGTTGCTGGTCTTCGGTTTCGGCAGCACACACAGCCTTATTGGCACGGCTCATGGCTTGAAATATTTTTGTGGCGTCAAAGGGAGCGCTTTTTCCATCTCTTTTGATAATTATGTCGAGCATATA
>CAYJHG010000203.1:0-1231 GCA_964369535.1 uncultured Desulfovibrionaceae bacterium | reverse complement strand
AAAAGCCGCTAAAAGCGCATGGACTCTATATATATTTTTTTACATTTAGGCTTAAGGGAAAGACTTGCGCGTAAGGGGTAAAAAGTCTACCGTGTTTTTTTATTTTGGCAGAGTTTGTAAAAAAGAGTTGCCAAGGCATGTGCTTACACACTTTGAGCGGATATTAGATTATTTTAGAGCGAGGCAAGTATTGCTATGACATTAAAAAATAAAAATTTTTTAAAATTATTGGATTTTTCAAGCCAAGAGATTGACTATTTATTGCGTTTGGCCGCTTTTTTAAAAGCTGCTAAAAAAGCCAAAAATGAGCAAAAATACTTATCGGGCAAAAATATTGTGCTTTTATTTGAAAAAGACTCCACTCGCACCCGTTGTGCCTTTGAGGTGGCAGCCCACGACCAAGGCGCGCACACCACCTATCTTGGGCCATCAGGAACACAAATTGGTAAAAAAGAGTCTATGGCTGACACTGCCCGTGTGCTTTCGCGCATGTATGATGGCATAGAGTACAGAGGTTTTGGACAAGATATTGTGGAAAGCTTGGCTCGCTATGCTTCTGTGCCCGTGTGGAATGGCTTGACCAATGAATTTCATCCTACCCAAGTGTTGGCCGATTTCCTTACCATGCAAGAGCATTGCCCCAAGCCTTTACATGAAATTACTTTTGCCTATCTTGGCGACGCCAGATATAACATGGGCAATTCACTCATGATTGGTGCAGCCAAAATGGGTATGAATTTTCGCTCCGTTGCTCCCAAAGGTTCGCAAACCGATGCGCACATAGTCACTCTTTCCAAAGCCATAGCTGCCGAAACGGGTGCTAGCATAAGCGTCACCGAAGATGTGGCCGAAGGCGTTAAGGGTTGTGACTTTATCTATACCGATGTGTGGGTGTCCATGGGCGAGCCGGAATATGTATGGGCCGAGCGCATAGAACGTTTGCGCAACTATCAGGTAACAGAAAAAACCATGAAGCTTACGGGCAATCCGCATTGTAAATTTTTGCATTGTTTGCCTTCTTTTCATAATACTGAAACAGCCATTGGTGAACAACTTTTCCAAAAATACGGCATAGATGCCATGGAAGTGGACGATACGGTTTTTGAATCTTCGGCCAATGTGGCCTTTGATGAGGCGGAAAATCGCGTGCATACCATTAAGGCCGTTATGGTAGCGACTTTAGGCGAAAACGTGCCTCAGCTGTAGCAGGCTGTTGAAAAAGTACCATCTG
>CAYJHG010000202.1:0-3515 GCA_964369535.1 uncultured Desulfovibrionaceae bacterium | reverse complement strand
CTTACGGTTTTTTTAAATCCCCTGTTTTTGGAGCTTGTATGTTTAAAAAACGCTATATTTTTCTGTTTGTATTGCTTGGCCTTGGGGCTTATATATTCTCTGTATTTAACCACGAAAGTTTTGGAGCTGATCCCGCAGGTGAACGCTTAAAGAAAATTGAAAGCATGCCTACTTATAAAGACGGAACTTTTGTTAATGCTATGCCAGAGCCTACAAATTTAGTTAAGGATAATTATCTTTTACGCATGTATAAAATACATTTTGACAAAAAAGAAGGCTCGCGTGTACCGACTAATCCTATTCCTTCTATACACACGGATTTAAAGGCATTTGAAAAAGAGCAAAATGTTATTGTTCCCTTGGGGCACTCTTCTTTTTACATGCAAATAAATGGCATACGCATACTTATTGACCCAGTTTTTGCATCATATGCAGCACCATTTTCTTTTTTAAATAAAGCCTTTAAGGGTACAAATGTATATTCTGTAGACGATTTGCCAGACATCGACTATGTGCTCATTACCCACGATCACTATGACCACCTTGAATATGATACCATGAAGGCTTTGCAGGATAAAGTTCCCACTGTTATTGCTCCTTTAGGTGTGGGAGCGCATTTGGAGCTTTGGGGATATAAGCCTGAACAAATCAAAGAAGGTTATTGGTACGATGGCTTCCAATTAAAAAATGATATGGAAGTGCATGTCTTGCCAGCAAGACACTATTCAAGTCGCCTTCTTTCAAAGAATAAAACCCTTTGGGCAGGTTTTGCCATTATCAGCCCTAAACATAAAATATTTTTGAGTGGTGATACTGGTTATGGCAATCATTTTAAAGAAATAGCAAAAAAATTCGGCTCATTTGATGTGGCAATTTTAGATGTGGGTCAATTTAACCCTGATGGCTGGCCACATATTCACTTATTGCCAGAAGATGCGGCAGTGGCTGCAACAGAATTAGGAGCCAAGCGCGTATTACCCTCACACAACAGTAAATTTGCCATAGCCTTACATGACTGGAAAGATCCATTGGAACTTTTTACCAAGGTAAGCCAAGACAAAAATTACACATTGCTTACTCCATTAATAGGTGAAATTATTTATATTGACGACCCAAGCCAAACATTTAAAGCTTGGTGGAGAGAAGTAGAATAATAACAGCATGAAAAATAAAGTAGAGTAGTATATAATCACGAATTTCTGAGTTGAAAAGGCATGGATTGCACCCTAAAGGGCATAAACCACGCTACCTATCCGTAAAAGCTCACTATTGTTCGCTAACGGCTAGGGGCTCGCAATGACCTTCGTTGCATCGGGAGTTATTGCGAGGAGATCCGAGGAACAAGGGGCGACGCAGTTTATACCCTTTAGGGTGCAATCCATAAAATTTTAGCCAAAAGACAAACAAATCAGAAAGTCGTAATATAATAAAACGGGGGGAAGTATCTTAAAGACGCTTCCCCCCATGTTATTTATATGTATATTTTACTATGTGTTATTGCTCTTAATTCTAGCATTAAACACAAAAGCAAGTACAAGAGCAAGAACAACGCCCACGCCAGTACCGTATAATTCCGCAGTTTTTAAGTCAACC
Source organism: uncultured Desulfovibrionaceae bacterium (assembly GCA_964369535.1). GTDB lineage: Bacteria > Desulfobacterota > Desulfovibrionia > Desulfovibrionales > Desulfovibrionaceae > CAYJAD01. The sequence goes on along the minus strand of CAYJHG010000202.1, from coordinate 1,922 downwards.
ATGGAAGTCATGAAGCTGTAGAAACCTTCCGGTGCTACCAAAATATATGAAGTAACAACCACAGTCATAAACATGGCCGGAATTAAAGCAACCACATAATTTCTGCCATTTCTTTTAAGATATGCTGCCCCTGCCCAAAGAGCAAATGTCGCCAATGTTTGGTTTGACCAAGAGAAATAACGCCAAATGATGGCAAAATCTATGAACAACAAAGCTGCCGCTATGGCAAAAATAGGCACAACAATATAATATCTGTTAATTTTTTTGTTCTGATCTATTTTAAAAGCGTCGGCTATGGTCAAACGAAGGGCTCTGAATGCTGTGTCGCCGGAAGTGATAGGGCAGGCCACAACGCCAAGCACAGCTAATACCATGCCAATATTGCCCATGAGTCCGGCAGATACTTTATTAATAACCACAGGAGCTGAACCTGCACCAGCCAAGCCTTCTAAGCCACCAAAAAATGTCATGGCCGCAGCAGCCCAAATAAGAGCTACAAAACCTTCGGTGATCATGGCGCCATAAAAAACTTTACGGCCTTCAGTTTCACTTTTGATGCAACGGGCAATGATAGGAGCTTGAGTGGCGTGGAAGCCGGAGATGGCACCACAAGCAATGGAAATAAATAAATAAGGGAAAATAGATTTGGAAGCCACATGGGGATTTGAAAAGTCAAATTCTGGAATTTGGAAAAATAAACCCGTATATAACATACCAAAAACAATACCCACAGCCATGATAAGAAGGGCTATGCCAAAAATGGGGTATACCTTACCAATGACTTTATCTACAGGTAAAACAGTGGCAAGAAGGTAATAAAGCAAGATTATTACAATAAAAATCCATCTGTTCATGCCCGTTAAATTTGCCAAAATATCGGCAGGTGAGGCTATGAATACAACGCCCACTAAAAGGAGCAGAACAGCCGAAAGCACAATCATGATTTTTCTGCAAATTTGATTGAGATTTTCGCCCACAAGCTCAGCAACGGTGGTACCATTAGAGCGCACCGACATCATGCCTATCAAAAAATCATGCACAGCGCCGGCAAAAACGCAGCCAAAGGCTATCCATAAAAAAGCATTGGCTCCCCACATGGCACCGGCAATGGCGCCAAAAATGGGCCCAGTACCTGCAATATTAAGGAATTGAATAAGAAAAGATTTCCAAGAAGGAAGTTCAACAAAGTCAAAACCATCGGCCTTGGTTTGTGAAGGAACAGCACGCGAGCCGTCTACACCAAATACGCTGGCTATAAATTTGCTATACACAAAATAGCCAAAGACAAGTAGAAATGCTGCGAATAGAAATGTAATCATAAAAACCTCACATGATAATCTAAATTGATGCTATTACATCAATTACAAAATGCATACTTAAATTAAATATCTCTGTCAAATGAACGATATTTAAAATATAAAAAATTAACAAATAATATCGGAGCTTACTTTTTGCACAGAGGGTGTTCCCGTGAGCACCATGGCTTGGGTAAGTTGACTGTGTAAAACATGTGTATAAGAGATAACCCCTTCTTTCAAACCTCCCACAGCTGCTATGGAATAAGGCCGCCCAATCATCACAGCATCAGCACCCAATGCTAGCATTTTGAGTATGTCAAAGCCATCTCTTATGCCACCGTCCACCAAAATACTTATTTTGCCTTTCACGGCCTTAGCAATATGGGGGAGCACTTCGGCAGTGCCGGGGGTGTGATCCAAAACACGCCCACCGTGATTAGAAACCACAATGGCATCACAACCGGCTTTGACGGCATTTTCTGCATCTTGAACGGTCATTATACCTTTTAAAATAAACTTTTTGCCTTGCGCATGGACCATTTCAGTGATTTTAGTTAGCTCATCCAAGGTCTTAGGAGAAACAGGGCGCCCTTGCAAAGCCAAGGTAATAAGTCCTGCTGCGTC
>CAYJHG010000201.1:0-3521 GCA_964369535.1 uncultured Desulfovibrionaceae bacterium | reverse complement strand
TTTTAATAACCTAACCAAGGTCTTTTAAGCGCTCTAACAACATATCAATGCGTTGTAGAACTTCATCCCTAACCTGTTTTTCTTGCACCAAGGCTTCTTTAAGCTTTTGGTTTTCATCCTTGAGCGCCTGCAATTCACTGGCATGCGCCCCCATATCTACAAGCGCCCGTTTTTTTTCTTCACGGGCAACAGTAACTTCTTCTAAAAGACTCTGTATGCGTTCTTCTAACTGATTAAGGATTTCCATAACTCAACCCTAGCACTGCATGCCATAATTGGCAAGAAGTATTAATTTTTTTTATTACGACACCTAAGATACTGCAAAAATACAGGTTCCAATATGACTTCAATATACATCTTAAAAATACTTTGTAAAGAGGTAGGAATATATTACTTTATAAGCACCTGTTATAAAAAACCAAATCAGCATGCGACGTGCTGCTTTTTTTTACAAGGTATTGCCCGATTATTGATTTTTCACCGACTGTATGTATTTGTCTAAAAACTTAAAGGAAGTGTAGCTCATGCTCAGCGCATCTAAGTGTGATGTATGTATTTTATGCGTATACTCTAAATGAGCGGTTTCCACCCTTTCAAAAAGCAAAGGCACAGTGCAACCCAAAAGCCGCAGCATTTTATTGACGGCAATTATAAAGGCCGGTGGAATATTGAATATCTTTTTGGCTTTTTTACCGTGCAAAACCCATATTTTTTTGACCAGGTCTTCTTGCGTGGGCAAAGGTTCAAAAAAAAGATTATATGCCCCTTTCTTATTATTTATAATCAGAAAATACATAGCCTTACATAAATCTTCTATGGTAATGAGCGGCACAGGAATACGCCCTTTGTGGGGCAAAAACACAATGGGTATTTGCAAAAGGGTTTTGACTTGCGCCAAAAACAAGCCGCCATTGCCCACCACAAGCCCCGGCCTGACCACTGTGGCCTTGGATTGCAAAAAATAATTTTCCAAAGCAAATTTTCCCTTACCATACTCGGATATGGCTTGAGGCCTTGCGCTATAACTACTTATAAATATTTGATTTACAATGCCGGCTTCTTGCGCTTGCTCTGCTATTTTTTGTATGGCGCGTTCATTATATGCAGCAGGCATATGTATGGCATAGGCACAATGTATAATTGCATCAAATCCTTTAAAAAAATCACCGGGCCATGCATCATCCAAACACATTTTTTTCAAAGGAAATGCCTTTTCGCCTTGCATGTCCTTTGTGGTAGTGCCCACAACATCATGCCCATGTTCCAAAAAATATGCAGCCAGTGCCGAGCCGATAAAACCCGTGGCACCTGTTATTAACACACGCATATTACTTACCAAAAGCAGCGCGTGCCACGCGCATAGCATTGGCCATAATGGTAAGGGTTAAATTTTTAGCAGGCAAAGCAGAAAAAGAAGCACCGTCCACAATATACACATGAGACGTTCCCTGCAATCTGCACATGGGGTCGCATTCATATTCTTTGCCTGGCTTTTGGCGCATGGGCAAGGTTCCTGCATAGTGCAAGCCGCTGCCCATGACCGGACGATTTATCAAAACACCATGGCTATAGTAATTAACCTTTTTAAATAGTTGTATGAGTTCTCGTTCTATGCGTCCTATTTCTTTTTGTTCAAAGTGTATGAAAAGGCCATTATTGCCTTCAAGCTGTAAAAAATTATTTTCAGATCGCAGGCCGGGATAAAAGCACATGCACAAAGCAAAGCCGGAATTTAAAAGATTAAAGAAGGTTCGGCCATTGGTAAAAGTGAAGGGCAGTTCTGTGATGGAATCAGAACGCAAAGGCCCATTGACCCCATAATAACTGCACTGAATGGGCACGTCATTCTTGGTATAAATGAAATTGAGCTGAGCTATGGATGAGTCCATGCTTTCGGGCTTTTTTCCCAATAAGTTCAGATTAAACAAAGGGAAAGAAGAAAGAGGATTGTCTAAAATATTCAATTTTGTGTGTGTATCATTATGGCTTTGCAGCACAATGCGCGATGTATTGATGGTTCCGGCAGCAAGGAAGAGTTTTTTACAATAAAAACTTTTTTCTTCTTGAGTATCTATGTGTATTGCCACAACTTTTATCTCGTCAGCAAGCTGCTCAAATGTGGTGACAAGCCAACCTGAAACGTATTGCAGTTGCCCATTTTTCACCATGTTTTCGATGCTGTGCCTTGGAGTGTAAATGGCAGAAATATCAGTTCTAAAAAACTCCATACGCTCGCTGGTATACGCTTTTCTGTCCTCTTTATCTTCACTAAGCACAGCCAAGCGAGCACGCCCCATATGCAAGCCATTTTCGTTAAAAAATTCTTTATTTTCTGTATATCTATCATATAGAATGCGTGCAATTCTTGTCATGGGCAAGGGCTTTTGCATATGCTTATCCTGTAAAAACCACGGTGCCAAGTCATCGTCTTGACCGCTTATACCCATATGCGCCGACAAAGTATCATAGGCATGCTCTAAGTCCTCATAACACACAGGAAATTCAGACAAATCTTCGTCCGTAAATCTGTACACGCCACCACCCCAAGCATTGGCTAGCCCCCCTTTGGCCAAACTTATTTGCCCAAAAAAATTGCTTCTTCTAATGGGAGTCAGCGTTTCGCTTTTGGCTTGAACATATTCTGTATAGGGCGCTTTCAATTTTAAATTGCCCTTAAAATCCGCGCTAACATTTTTTAATGCTTGGTATTTATGACCTATAAGATGCGGAAAAAGATCCTTGTCCGAAGAAATAAGACTGCTGAAAGAGCCGCTAAAATCCTGAGGAATTTCCGGCGCATCCATGCCCACATCCAGCATAAGCGGTTTTACGCCCTTTTCTGCCATGGCTAAAGCTGCCGCCACGCCGGCCGCACCGGATCCCACTATAAGGGCTTCATGAACTGTATCTTTTTGCAAGGTATTCTCCTTTTACAAATGAATAACCCATGTTTACAGCCAGCTTTCCCAATTTGAATGAAGTGAGCAGGGGCGAGCTTTCTGTAGGTTCAAACAAAGCGTGATATTCGGGTGAAGTTTCGGCTAAGTAGTATAAAATTTGAAATTTTTTTGTTAAATTTCTGTGTATTTTTTTTCGTCTGAACGCATATTCTGCTGCCACGATGTCGGCATCATTTGCCATCATAGCATATATTTTTTTGTTCAATGCGGCATCTTCTGTAATGCCAAGCGCCTTGTGCGCGTCTATATATCGCCCCAAAAGCCGGTCGTGGGCTGGCATGTTAAAGAGCTTTATAAAAAGCCAAGCCCCTTCTGAGAGTAAGGTATTTTCTATATGCATATTGGGAACATCTCCTGTAAACTATTACTATACGCCAATTATTGAAATCAATAAGACCATTGTGTAATATTCACCAAATTTGTCAACATGTTTATCCATAAAAAAAAATACTCCCACATGGATTTCTATCCATACGGGAGTATTAATGCTTTTTGAGGCAGCTTTCTAAAAAATCATCTCCATAAGCGGTATACCAACCACAGCATACACCACAAGACAAG
>CAYJHG010000200.1:1687-3531 GCA_964369535.1 uncultured Desulfovibrionaceae bacterium | reverse complement strand
ATGAGCAAAAGCTGCATCTCATCGGGATAGGTGGTATATAACAAGCTTAAAAGAATGGAATTGAGTCCAACGCTTTTACCGGCTCCCGTGGCACCTGCCACCAACAAGTGCGGCATGCGTGAAAGGTCAGCCACAAAGGGGGTTCCGGCAATATTTTTGCCAAGAGCCATGTTCAGTGCCCCTTGGTGATTGGTAAACTCTTTGGATTCAAGTATTTCTCGAAAATTCACCATATGACGCGTCACATTGGGGATTTCAATGCCAACAGTGTCAGAACCGGGGATGGGTGCTTGAATGCGCACGGCAATGGCCTTGAGGGCTAAGGCTAAGTCATCGCTAAGATTGGCAATGCGGTTAACGCGTATACCGGCGGCCGGGCGCACTTCATACATAGTTACCACAGGGCCTGGGGTGATGCGTACCAATTCGCCTTGGATACCGAAATTGCTAAGACAAGTTATGAGCGCTTGGCCTTTGGTTTCCATTTCTTCTCTGGCGGCGTGGGATGCCGGAGCCCCTTTTTGGAGAATATCAAGGGAAGGCAGAGGCACACGCTGTTTTTTTAATGTGGCGCCGGTAATGGGTGAAATTTTTGGGGTGCTTTGTGTTTTGGGTGCTGCGGGACCAGCTAAAATAATAGCGTCAGACAAAGTTTCGCCAGCAAAAAAGTTTTCTTGCTCCGCTTGGTTTTGGTCTTGTGTTATGTCTTCATTAAAAGAAAATATTTCAGCAGAGGGAATTTCTTCGGCCATGGGTGCTTCTGTCTCGTGGGCTGGCACTATGCGCAAGGCCGGGTCGTCTATGCCGTGGGGTAGGGCATCTTCTATAAAAAGAGTGCTGTTTTCCTGAGTGCTGTTATGTTTTGTGGCTGGAGCAAAAAAATCATCGTCATCTTCTTGAGCAGAGGGTGGTGCTGCTTCTTCGTATATCTCCACTGTTGTATTATGGTCTTGCATGGTGTCGCCAAGCACAATTATGGGGCTATTTGCTAGTGCATCTTCTTTCTTTTCAGTGTATTGATGGTTGTTTTCTTCTGAGTCATATTCGGAAGATTCACCTTCTTTAATACTGGCCTGCACATCCATATGCATTTCGGGTAAGGCCATGGGCGCTTGAGGTTTTTTTTGCCCCAAAGCTTTGCATTTTTGTATAAAACTACTTAAAGAAGCGGGAAGAGCCAAGAAAGAGCGTTTGGGCGAGGGAGCACTTTCCGTATCTTCTTGGTTTTTTTGTTCGCTACGTTCCTTGAGTGTTTGCACAAGGGCAGAACCAACCCTTTTTGCGGCAAGCAGCCAAGAAAAACCAAAAGCAAGCTGCGTACCCATGACAAAAAAGAAAAGCCAAAGTAAGCCTGAGCCCATGGGATTGAGCAAAAGAGTGGCATTGTTATATAGGCTTTTGCCTATCATGCCGCCGCCTTGCATGTCGCCTAACTGTACATCAAATGCAGCTCCAAAAAATAGCAGGCAAAGAGTTAAAAAGAAATATCCAAGCCAGCGCCACCAAACCAATTCATAAAGCGCAGAAATACACGCAGCCCCCACAGCACCAAAGACTAAGGGCCAAATATAAGCGGCAATACCAAACACATCATTAAGCACACCGGAAATATAGGCGCCAAGAAGCCCTACATTATTTTGCACAGTAAATGCACCGCTGACCACATGGTTGAGGCTTGGGTCGGCGCTACTATGCGTAACAAGGCTAAGCAATATGAGGAGGCCGCAAAAAAGCAGGAAAAGTCCTGAAAATTCGCGTGCTAACTTATTGATGTCCGTAACCCTACCCTCCTGTGTAATGCGTTGAAAAGCAGCAATCTGCTGCGTCAGCGCTAAAAACTCAAA
>CAYJHG010000200.1:0-1587 GCA_964369535.1 uncultured Desulfovibrionaceae bacterium | reverse complement strand
CCTGTGTAATGCGTTGAAAAGCAGCAATCTGCTGCGTCAGCGCTAAAAACTCAAACTGCTTATGTATGTCTATATACACTGCGCACCTTGAGTTTTTGCGCTTCCTTGCATATTACTACTTTTGAACGCATTACGCATACGTGCGACTTTAATATTCTGTGTAATGCGTTGAAAAGCAGCAATCTGCTGCGTCAGCGCTAAAAACTCAAATTATTTTTTCTATACGGCAATCCAATTTTAGGGACAATATTTTCCCTTTTTTTCAGCTTAAAAGGCATGGATTGCCACGCTACCTATCCGTAAAGGCTCACTATCGTTCGCCAACGGCTAGGGGCTCGCAATGACAATGGGAGCTGTTTCATAATAGCGGTGCGTGGTTCTGCGCCCTGTGTCCCTAGCTCTCTTTTGTCACTGCGCAGGCGACGATACCACCGTTTTACTTGCAAAGCATAGTTTTTCTTTGTCATTGCGAGAAAATGCGCTGCACGGCTAGTATATTGTAACGCACTCTGTAGCGCATTTTCGTGGCAATCCATCTTCAAAGACTGTATGGAAGAGTATAAATCTTCAAATTAGATTGACCTGAGCTTGCCTAAAACCACTACTTTAGTTATCCGTAAAAATCGCTGTAATCGGTTTTTGTAACAGCCTGTTATGCCTCTTCGTAAATACTGCGTGCCGTGCACTTCTATCGCTTTTGAAACAGTCTGCAATATCGTGCCGTCAAATAGTGAATTTTCGTGTATACCAAGGAAGATGAGCTTGCTTTGAGGGAATGTATTCTTCTTATACTTGACTGAAAAAGCAAGCGAAATCTGACGCTAAGATACGCAAAAAGGCACTATTTGACTATTCGCGGCCAAGATATTCTTTGCTGCGTGTATCCACTTTCACCTTATCGCCTTCGTTCACAAAAAGTGGCACTTGGATAACAAGACCCGTTTCAAGTGTGGCGGCCTTGGTTACATTGCTTACCGTATCACCCTTGGCACCCGGTTCTGTTTGGGTCACTTCAAGCACAAGGGCCACAGGAATATCAATATCTAGGGGGCTGCCTCTGTATAAAAGAACCTTACACTCTTGCCCGTCTTTTAAAAAACCTGCTTTGCCGCCAGTGCTTTCTTCAGGCATTTGTAATTGTTCATAGGTAGTCAAATCCATAAAGATGAGCTCTGGGCCTTCACGATATAAGAATTGCATGTCGCGGGTTTCAAGGTCGGGGCGGCCCACTTTTTCGCCGGAGCGAAATGTATTGTCCACAGTGCGTCCGTTTAAAATATTGCGCAATTTTGTGCGCACCATGGCGCCGCCTTTACCGGGCTTAAAGTGTTGAAAATCAACAATTTCATAGGGGGTGTCGTCAATTTCAATTTTTAAGCCTTTTCTAAAATCTGTGGTTGAATACATATATTCTCCTTACATATATTAATTTTTTCTTAAAGAGTGTTGAAAAGTCGCGGCGCCGAAAATAAATTTCGGCTGGCTCACGTCCTGTAAGCCCATAGGCCAGTGATAGCCGCATGTAGACTGTGCTTTTTCAAGCAACTACTACTAAAATCAATGCATCCACGCCCCACTCAAAAAGGG
>CAYJHG010000199.1:0-3532 GCA_964369535.1 uncultured Desulfovibrionaceae bacterium | reverse complement strand
GCCAAAGCACCGCCAAAGCTGTTTTGCGCACTCACATCACCGGCCTTGGCCGCTTTTTCATACCATATGGCGGCATTATATACATTTTTTTTCACACCTTGACCCGCTTCATATAAGCGCCCCACAAAATACATGGCTTCGGCATTGCCCTCTTTGGCCATGGGGTGCAAAATTTCAAATGCCTTTTTAAAATCGTGCCGCTCCAAAGCTCTTTGTGCATCTTCTAAGCTGGCAGCCCACAAAAGACTTGGAATTACAAAAATTTGCCCTAACAACAATATGCTTAATAAAATTTTTTTCACAAAATCATCCTTTATTATAAGGGAAAACTCCCCACAATGTTTTAAAATATGCTCACAAAGGTGCTTAAGTGCAGACAGCTAAATGTTAACACCTTATTCAAGATCATACTTTTTTATTTTATTATGCAAAGTTGCGCGAGTAATTCCAAGCCTACGCGCAGCCTCACTTTTATTATCATCTACCAAACGCAAAGTTTCTTCTATGTGAAGGCGCTCGAGTTCGTCAAGGGAAAGACTTGCCAAAGAAAGCCCTGTAGCATCTTGCATGGCAGCGTGCACATCAATATCATGTGCCGAAGCTGTATTTTCCGACATCATACTCAAGGGCAATTCGCGCTCGGTTATGGTGTCTCCAAGGCATAAAATAACGGCACGCTCCACAGCATTTTCTAGTTCTCGCACATTACCAGGCCAAGCATAGCGCAGCATGGTGTCCATGGCTTGCTGGGTAAAACCTTTAATATTTTTGCGATTTCTTTGGATAAAGCGCTCTAAAAAATGCGTGGCAAGCACGGGTATATCTTCTTTTCGCTGTCGCAAGGCGGGAACTTCTATGGAAATTACATTCAAGCGAAAATATAAATCTTCGCGGAAATTACGCTCGCGCACTTCTTGAAGTAAATCTCTGTTGGTGGCAGCTATTACGCGTACATCAACCTTTATGGGTGTGTCAGAGCCCACGCGTTGCACTTCGCCTTCTTGCAGGGCGCGTAAAAGTTTTGCTTGTAAAAGTAATGGCATTTCGCCTATTTCATCCAAAAATATTGTGCCGCCGTGAGCCTGTGCAAAGCGCCCTTGGCGCTGCTTGTCTGCACCGGTAAAAGATCCCTTTTCATGTCCAAATAATTCTGATTCCAAAAGATTTTCTGATAGGGCAGCGCAATTTACCGTCACCAAAGGTTTTTCTGTTCTATGGCTACCCTCGTGCAAGGCTTTGGCTACTAATTCCTTGCCTGTGCCTGATTCGCCGGTAATGAGTACCGTGGCCTCAGAGGCCGCCACCGTCACAATGAGGTGACGCATGTCTTCCATAGATTTGCTGCGCCCCAAAATCCCCGGCACTTGACTTGCTTCGGAAAGCTGACGGCGCAATTCTTTATTTTCTACCGACAAACGACTGTGTTGCAAGGCGCGTTCAAGAGTTGCTCTTAATACATCAAAATCTAAAGGCTTAATGAGGTAATCATAGGCGCCCAAGCGCAAAGCTTCTACTGCACTTTCCACAGAAGAAAATGCCGTCATGAGAATTACAGGCAAAACAGGGTTATACTCTAAAATGCCGCGCAAAGCATCTATGCCACTCATACGCGCCATGCGTACATCGGTAAGTACCACGTCAAAGGGCTGTTCGCGCACTATTTTCACGGCTTCATCGCCATCGCTCACCAGCTCCACTGCATAAGCCCATGAGCGCAAAAGTGTGCACAACATGCTGCCGTGGGCGGCATCATCGTCAACTATTAAAATGGTATGGGTCATGTGCGATCTCCCGTGGGGGCAAGGGGTATGAGTATTTTAAAAATCGTCCCTGTTTGTTTTTGGGATAAAGATTTTTCTGCTTTGGATAATATATGTTTCTTTTGAGATGCTTGGGCAGCTGTCACCGATGTAACGCTGATATTTGCACCGTGCGCTTCTAAAATCTTGTGTACCGTAGCAAGACCAAGCCCTGTGCCATGCCCCTTGGTGGTAAAGTATGGATCAAAAATATGCGCCAAATGTTCCTTGGCTATGCCTTGCCCCGTATCTTTTATTTCTAAGGTAAGTTCATATTTATTGCGAGCATACATAATAAGATACAAGTGTCCGCCTTTGGGCATGGCCTCAATGGCATTTAAGCAAATATTCAATAAAGCCTGCCCAAAACGATCCACATCCACCAATACCTTGGGCAAAGGACGGCGAGATTGACGCACATGTAATTGTACGCCGTTTTTGGCAGCATCTTGTTGCACAAGACGCATGGTATGCTCCACCACCAAGGCCATGTCCGTAGGCACTGCCTGAATATCGGTTGGCCTAGATAGTCCTATAAGATCGGTTATTACCCTGTTTAATCGATCCACCTCGCGCACCATCACATGTGCTGCCTGTCTGTCTTCACTGCCTTCAGCAAAGCGTTGCCCAAAATATGTGGCATAGCCCTTTATGGAACTTAAAGGATTGCGAATTTCATGGGCAACACCTGCGGCCAAATTACCTATGGCCGCCATTTTTTCCTTGTGTGCCACCTCGGCTTCCAATTGGCGAACTTGCCCTTCGGCCACATGTTGTTTTTGCCGCGACTCTTGAGCCCTTTGAGCGTAATACAAGGAAAGTAACAAGGCCATGCCCACCAATACGCCCCCGCCGGCCAATGCCCAAAGCTGCATACGGCTCAGCACTTGACTGCGCTCTAAAGGCTCTATATCTAAACCTAGAAAAATAAGAGGTTGTGTGCGAACACGCTTGCTTTGCACAGTTTTATTTCTAAAACGCAAGGCTTCTTCTGTATTGCCTTGCGGCTTTCGCGAAAACTCCGGAGGGGGCACTCTTGGCATATTTCTTTCACGTTCATTGCCTAAAAAAATTCTATTATTCTTTGGCCTTTGCGCGTTACTGGCATTTGCGTCGCGGTCTTTTCTTTTTAGTGGCATCATAAAGGGTCTATATACCACAAAGGATCGTGCTCCTTCGACGTTGGCCATAAACCAGTGCACTTGTTCATCTTCATCTGTTTCTGAAATATTTTGCAGCAAAGCTTTGCTGGCTTCTTGATTGTCTATCTCTAATATTTCGCCAAGCCTTTCGGGAGTGCTGTGTGTTAAAATGGTTCCGTCCGGTAACACAATGGCAATAAAGCGCACGTCTCCGCCAACCATTTCTTGTAAAAAACGTTGCAATTGCAAGGGGCGGCGCTCTCGTATGGCTATGCGCATGGTATTTTCCACAGCTTGCACCAGAGCAGCACCTTCGCCGGTTAAAAGTTTTATGGTGGTGGATTCATTTTGCCCAATGGACAAAGCGGTGAGCGCAATAACCACAAGCATAAGCAAGCCTGTAGCTCCCAAAACAGGCCACATAGTTAAAGATACTCGCCCAAATTTCGACGCAGACGATGCAACATTTTGAGATGTTTCAGCTTTGTCTGCGCTGGCGGAGGGTTTGTCTTGTTTATTTTCCAAAGCTGTAGGTTCAAAAAGATCTTGCTGTTCTTTCATGGGTAGAGCATAGCCACACAAGGTGCATTA
>CAYJHG010000198.1:0-3560 GCA_964369535.1 uncultured Desulfovibrionaceae bacterium | reverse complement strand
GTTGCACCTTCAACAAGAGCAAGTTCTTCTGTGTCAATAAAGTTTGTTATGCCGTATACTACAGCCAAGGTGCCTACCACATTTTCTTTAGCAATAAAACCGGTAATGGCAGCTGCAGCCAATTGCCATGCGCCAAAACCTAAAGGAAGGAGCAATAAAGCAAACGGGCTGGCAATAGAGGCAAGAATACTTGTGCTTTCAGCACCTTCGGCAACAACAGCAAATGACCAATCAAAGGCTTGCATGATTTGCACTAAAGCGTTGCAAACCAAAATAACTGTGGCAGCCTTGATAATAAAGGCTTTGCCGCGAGCAAGCATGGACAAAGTAGCGCGCCAAAGGCTTGGCCACTGATATTCAGGCAATTCCATAATAAAAAATGATTGTGCATCTTTATGCCCTGAAATTCGCATAATTATAAATGCACCAAGTATGATAAGGCCAATACCCATAAAATACATAGATGTGCCCACCCATGGGTTGTCGGCAAAAAATGCACCAGAAAATAGTGCAATTACAGGAAGTTTTGCTCCGCAAGGCATAAATGGAGTGAGCATGGCTGTTGTTTGGCGTTGGCGTTCATTTCTGATGGTTCTTGTGGCCATAACGCCTGGGATGGCGCAACCTGTGCCAATGATCATGGGGATAATGGACTTGCCGGAAAGACCAACAAACTTTAAATATTTGTCCATAATCACAGCAACGCGAGCCATATAACCGCAATCTTCTAAAAGAGATAACAAGAAGAACATGACCATGATGAGCGGTAAAAAGCCAACCACAGCTCCCACACCGCCGATGATACCGTCAAGCAACAAAGCCTTGGTTAAAGGAGAAGCATCTTCACCCAAAAGGCCGCCAGCCCATTCGTTGAATGCGTCAATATAGCCCACCAACCAATCGGCAATAAATGTGCCAAGGGTGGTTTGGGAAATATAAAATACTCCCCACATGACAAGGGCAAAAATAGGAATGCCTAAGTATTTATGGGCTAAAATTCTATCGGCGGCGTCTTGCATGGATTGCGTATTGGTGGCCGTTTCGCGCTTTTCTACCGATGCAACAATGGAGTTTACAAAGTCATAGCGCTGAAGATCATATTTTTTTGCATCTTCTTTGCTTAAAATACCAGAAATTTCTTGGCTAAAAGGGGCTTTTTGTCCTTGTCCTTTTACAGAAAGAACCGCTGCCATAAGCTCTTTTAAGCCATTGTTTTGCGAGTCTTGAGCAATGGTTGGTATAACAGGGCAACCCAGTGCTTCAGAAAGTTTTTTCGCATCAATGGAAATATTTTTTTTAATATTAAGATCACTCTTATTTAAAGCCACAACCACAGGAATACCCACTTCTAAAAGTTGGGTAGTAAAAAATAGACTGCGGCTTAAATTGGTGGCATCAACAATATTAATAATAACTTCTGGACTTTCATCTTGCACAAATTTGCGCGTGATATTTTCTTCTGAAGTAAAAGGAGACATGGAATATGCCCCCGGTAAGTCCACAGCCACAATGGCGTCAGAGCTTGTAAGAAGGCTTTTTTTAATGTCACCTTCTTTTTTTTCAACTGTAACACCGGCCCAGTTTCCTACTTTTTCAATCTTACCCGTAACAGCGTTAAATAATGTCGTTTTTCCGCTGTTGGGATTGCCAGCAAGTGCAATTCTCATTCGTACCTCCTCCGTTTTTTGAAGTATTTTGTTAAATAAATATGGCTTTGGCTAAATTTTCATCAATGCTATATCTTGCATCCTTTATGGTAATAACAAAATTTTGATTAAGCTTTGAAACAATGGTGACTTGTTGTCCAGCATAACATCCTAAAGAAATTAAAAAATTTTCCATTTCGTCGTCACCAAATGTATTGATGGCGCTTATGGTGTATTCTTCGTTAACTTCACCTTCAGCTAAACTTTTTGACATAACATTACTCCAAATTTAAATTATATTAACTATGTTTGCTAAACAAAGAAATGGCAATTACTTATGGACTAAGTAACACAGCGCTGCAAGTTACCTTATTTGAATTTGATTGTCAATTTTGAATAGGAATTTTATGGAAAATGTATTATTATGGGCATGAATTGTGAATTTTTATGAAAACAATTATTTACAAAGAGCAATAGGCAAGGAAGTCCAATGGGTGGTATACTTGGGTGATACATGTTTTTGTTGCATGCGCCACGGAGCTTGTTTGTCCATACCTTCACAGGCATATTTAAGGGTATGCCTACCAAAACGTGCATTGACAGAATCTAAAGCAGACATGAGTTTTTGGGAGCGATTTTGAGTTTTTTTATATATGGGATCGCAAAAATGTAATAAACTCTCTTGATAGGCATGGGCTACACCAATGTCATAGAGCATAACTCCGGCTTTTGTATAGGCAATGCCGTCTTTAAAAGCCACATCTAAAGCTTGCATGGCGGCTTGTAAAAAATGCTTTGTGTCACATGTGGCTTGTGGCAAGGTTATATGTATGCTTTTATCATAATATTCTTGAGCATGTGCTTTGTGGGTATGTTTTGATGAGCGTATGTGCACACTGATACCATGCGCCAATAAATTTTCGCGACGTAGACGTGCGGCAGCATTGGTGGTGAATGAAGAAAGAGCTTCTGCTAAATGGGCTTTTTCATAAATTTTGGTTCCAAAAGAACGTGAAGAAACAAGTGTTTGCCTAATATTATTTCGTGTATTTTCTGCCACACAAACTATGCCCCTAAGCTCCATGGCCGTATGTAAGCCTGTGATGCTCAGCATTTGTTTTAACCAAGCATTATCTTTGTCTCGTAAATCTTTAGCCGTGTGCACACCGTACATATGAAGTTTTGTCGCATGTTTACGACCTATTCCCCAAATGTCATCCACAGGCACCTTGGCAAGCAAAGCGTCTTGTTCTGCTTTTTGGGTGGGAAAGGCAAAAATGCCCTTGTCTTTTTTGGCTAAGTTATTGGTTAATTTTGCCAATGTCTTGGTGGGGCCAAGGCCAATGGACACAGTGATACCTGTCCATTGTAAAATGCGCTCTCTGAGCGTTTTTGCCACTTGCGTGGCATTAGCGCGTATGGCTTTTGTAAAGGGTAAAAATGCCTCATCAATGGAATATTGTTCTATTTCGGGAACAACGCTTTCCGCCACTTGCATAACTCTGTTTGAAATATCGCCGTATAGTGCATAATTAGATGAAAACACTGCCACATTGTGTTTTTTGAGTAAGGGGCGTTCTTTAAATTCCGGCGCTCCCATGGCTATGCCAAGAGCCTTGGCTTCGGCAGAGCGAGCAATAATACAGCCGTCATTATTGGAAAGCACAACAATAGGGCGGTGCTGTAAATCTGGGCGAAAAACCCTTTCACAAGAGGCGTAAAAATTATTACAATCCATAAGCCCCCAAAGCATGGGCTTATGCGCCTTAGCAGCCTGTTGTAAAAGCCTGTTTTCAAAAAATATTTGTGACATACTTTTTTTATCACTTTTCTACAGGTTGTTCAAAAAGAGTAAGATACGAGGAAGACGAAGTTTTTTGCGGAGGGCGCGTATCAAGACATACGTAACGGGAG
>CAYJHG010000197.1:0-3586 GCA_964369535.1 uncultured Desulfovibrionaceae bacterium | reverse complement strand
AACGCGGCCTTGAAAGAGAAGTGGCCATGAAAACCCTTGATAATATTATCAGGCCCTTCAAAAAAAATTGCATACGCACTTATAAAGTTGCAGAATTGGAGACATATTTTAGCGCGCTCATAGAAGATATTTTAGAAAATTTAGATTCTTTTCTCACGCGCGAATCAAGCAGTCAAACAAGTTCTAGCCCGCAATCCTTGGCAGAAGGTCTTTTTGGTTCGCACAGCAATGAACCGGATATGTCGCGTTATGATGTGAACCTTTTTGTGGATAATAGCGAAAGCAAGGGAGCCCCGGTTATTTTTGAAGATCACCCCACCGCGGCTAACTTACTTGGCTGTATTGAGCGTGAATCAGAAATGGGCGCACTCATTACCGATTTTAGACTTATTAAAGCAGGTTCTTTGCACAAAGCCAATGGCGGCTACCTCATTATCCGTGCCGAAGATATTTTACAACATTTTAATGCGTGGGAAGGCTTATTGCGCGCCCTACGCACAGGCATTGCCCGCATAGAAGATATTGGCGAAGGCCAAGACAGTGCCACCCGCACCAAGGGCATTGAGCCTCAAGCTGTACGGCTCCATGTAAAAATTATTCTCATTGGCACAGAAATGCTGTATGAAACCTTGCTCAATGGCGATGAGCGCTTTGGTAAGCTTTTTCGTATAAAAGCACATCTTTCTGAACAAACGGACCGCAACACACAAGGCATTAAATACTATTTATACAGAATTCAAAGCATTATAGAAAACAACAAATTATTGCCCCTTGATAAAAGTGGCCTTGCTTGGATGGTGGACTATGGTTCAAGCCTCATAGAAGATCAGCGCAAACTAAGCTTAAAATTTCCTTTATTGCGCGAAATATTAATAGAAGCTTCAGCTCTTGCCACCACCAAGAAATTGCGCATCCTGAACAGCGATATTTTAGAAGAAGCCTTTGACCATAAAACATACCGCGCCAATTTGGTGGAAGATATTTTTATGGAAGAATACGACCGTGAATTTATTAAAGTTCGCACTTCAGGCTCTGCCATTGGGCAAGTCAATGGCCTGTCTGTAAGCTGGCACGGTAACTTTGAATTTGGTTTACCCCACCAAATAGCTTGTACTGTGGGGGTTGGTCATGGCGGTATTATTGACCTTGAACGCGAAGCAGAGCTTGGTGGCCCCATACACACAAAGGCCATGATGATTTTAAAAAGCTATTTGCTTTCCCTTTTCGCCAGGCGCAGACCCATAGTGCTCACGGGCAGCTTGTGCTTTGAACAAAGCTATGCAGGCATTGAGGGCGACTCTGCTTCTGGCGCAGAACTTGTGGCTCTGCTTTCTGCCATTGCAGAAGTGCCTGTGCGCCTTGACCTTGCCTTTACTGGTGCTTTAAGCCAATCAGGGCAAATTATGGCTGTGGGCGGTGTTACACACAAAATTGAAGGTTTTTTCAAAGTGTGCGCACGTCATGGTCTCACGGGAACCCAAGGCGTGCTTATTCCCCACGATAATGTGGAACATCTCATGCTTTCACGCCATGTGGTGGACGCTGTGAGTCAAGAAAAATTTGCTATTTACCCCATTAAACATATAGACCAAGCCCTAGAATTGCTCACGTCTATGCCTGTGGGTAAAAGAAATAAAAGAGACGGTTATACAGCAAACAGCCTTTATGACCTTGTGGACAAAAGACTTGAAGCTTTGCGAGAATACGCCAAAGACAGTAAAAATCATAAATCCAAGGGAAGCCGCTCTTGAGTGCTCAACAAAATACACCTACGCAGGCCATGTCTGCACATAACATAAAACTTTGTAAAGCACTCATTTATGGTACGTCTCTTATTGTTGTTATGGGAGTTTCAAGCATCTTGCCCGTATTGCCAAAAATGGCGCAAGAACTGCAAATTTCTGAAGCTTCTTTAGGCGTTTTGGTCTATAGCTTCACCCTACCGGGCATTTTTTTAGCACCCGTGGGCGGCATACTTTCTGACCGCTTAGGACGTAAGGCTGTGCTTATACCCTGCCTTTGTATTTTTGCTCTTGCCGGTATAGGCGCTTCCTTTGCCAGTAGTCTAAACGAACTTATTTTTTGGCGTCTTTTACAAGGCTCTGGCGCTGCATGCCTTGGTGTGCTCTATACCACCATTGCCGGTGATGTGTTTACAGATAAAGCCGAAAGACTCAAAATCATGTCACATGCGGCTTCTATCTTAAGTTTTGGCATAGTGCTTTTTCCAAGCCTTGGCGGTATCTTAGGTGAAATAGGCTGGCAGTGGTCCTTACGCCTTTCTGTGCTTGCCCTACCGGTACTTGCCCTTGGCTTTGTAACGACACTTCCCCCCATTGCCAGAAACGACATGCGCTCCTATGCGGCAAATACCAAGAAAATTCTTTTGCAAAAAAAATCTATTTTCTGTTTTTTACTCACTTTTTGCGTTTTTTGTGTACTTTATGGCCCCTTAGTAACCTATTTCCCCTTATTGGCATCTATGCAATATGGTCTATCCCCTTCACAAATAGGCATATTGTTTGCCATTTCTGCCATAGGCACAAGCACAGCTTCACTTCTTTTGCCATTGCTCAATACACGTTTGCCACAAAAAGTTATGGTTATCATCGGCTCTTTGCTTTTTGCCATTTCCATGTTTTGTTTTATGCATTGGTCAAGCTCTCTACCCTTTTGGGCACTGAGCCTTCCCATATTATGTTATGGCCTTGGGCAAGGTTTTGCTTACCCTAGTTTATTAAACCATTTAAGCACCTTGGCTCCTAATTCCGGCCGCGGTGCCATCATGGCTGTAAACGGTACCACTTTGCGCCTTTCGCAAAGCGTTGCTCCCTTTATTTGCGGATATATGTTTCATACAGGAAGTTTTACGGCGGTTTTTTTCTTTGGTCTTTGCGCGGCACTCACTATACTATTTATCATACCCTCTGCCTTCAAAAGCCAAGATGTTGACTTTTAATCAAAGAACCACTACAAAGGGCGAAATAAAAACGGGTATTACCATGAATAATTCAAAAAAAGACGCATTACTCACAGCCGCCAAAGAACTTTTTGGCGAATATGGCTATGTAGAAACCACATTCAAAAAGATTTCTGAAAAGGCTGGTGTGGCTCTAGGGCTTTTAACTCACCATTATGGCAATAAAGAAAAGCTCTTTCTTGCGGCAGGCCTTGATGTTTTAGACAATTTTTTGGTTTCTTTGCGTGAAGCCACAGCCAAAGGTGAAACGGGCTTTGCTTCTGTTATGAATTTTTGTGAAGCCTATTTAGAATTTTCCATTAATGAAAATTCCCACTGGCTTGTGCTTGTGCGCTGTTCACCCTATAGCGACATGAAAACAAAAATTGACCGCGAAACCATGACCAACACCTTCCAGCAAGTACCACAAGAGCTTGAAATACACTTACAACGTGGCATAGAAGACGGCTCCATCAGACCCGATCTAAACGTGCTTGACACAGCTCAGGTCATCTTATCGCTTATGGTGGGTGTAAACAGAACGCGCGTGCTCACCCCTTATGCCGGTGAATTTCTTTATAGCGAAGCCATAGACTTTGTGGCACGCTCCATAAAAAGCTAATCTTA
>CAYJHG010000196.1:0-3588 GCA_964369535.1 uncultured Desulfovibrionaceae bacterium | reverse complement strand
TTCTGCCATACAGGCATAACCAATGGCTTCTTGCTTTAAGGAAAAACCAGGGCCGCTGGTGGCAGTCATGGATTTTGCACCGGCTAAAGATGCACCGCAAACAGCACACATGGAAGCTATTTCGTCTTCCATTTGGATGAATGTGCCGCCAAGTTTTGGTAGTTTTTCTGCCATGGCCTCAGCAATTTCTGTGGAAGGCGTGATGGGATAGCCTGCAAAGAAGCTGGCTCCAGCATAAAGTGCGCCTTCAACACAAGCTGCATTACCCTGCACAAAGCAAATATTTTCTTTACTCATGCGTCTACCTATTCCTTACTAGCCTTTTTAGGCTTTTGGCTTTTGTCTACAATAATGGCAAGGTCCGGACAATACAGCTCACACATGCCACAAACAATACATTTATCATTGTCGTGCACAGCCTTATCTTTGACAAGACTCAGAGCTTGTTTTGGGCAAAATGCTACGCATATGCCACAACCTTTACACCACGATGCAGTAATTGTTACTGCCCCCATAATGCTACTCCTATGTTTTGCGCTTAAGTGTATGTTAAAATTACTATTTACTGTGCTAGTCTTCGTATATTATCCACACAAAAAAAACGCTGTTGGTGAAAGAATGCTTCGTTGTTACACATGCGAGATATTATGGCATATGTCAACAGTTAAAGTGCAAAAAAAAGCCCCTCACAAATAAAAAATTGTGAGGGGTTTTTTTTAGCCTACACTATGGCCGCTTTCGTCTGCTCGGTATTGTTCTTGAGCATTACGCACCAAGGCAAAATAGCGATACACTGCGTGCATCATTTTGCCAAAAGGAGCAAGAATAAAGAAAGCAAGAACAAAGCCTAAGTGTACGGTGAGCATAAAGCCCATAACGCCGGTGCTTCTGAAAAAGAGTAACAAAAGACCGGAGAAGGAAACCCAAAACACTAGCTTTACAAAAGAACGATCCATGCCGGTGGTGTATGGAGAGCACGGTGCATGGTCCATTCTGTCTTTAAGCCAAAGTAAGCCTAAGCAGCCAACACATATGGATATACCACCTACAGTACCGAATATAACCGGTAAACTAAAGGCGCTGAATGGGTGTGGCCAATTGAAAGTGTGTTCAAATATAAAGGCTACGCATGTGGCTATGAAGCATGAAATAAAACCATAGAAAACAGCGTGGTGGAAATAACGACGTCCCATGCTGAATGCTTCGTCAGGATAGTTACAACCATGACCGCCACCGCCAAGGTAGCGTAAGGTGCACATGTCTTTAACCGCTTGTACATGCGCTTTTTTGTCAAATATATCTGACAAAGGCGCGCCGATGGATTTCCAAAAAGAGTAAATACCCTTTGCCCAAATAGCTAATATAGCCACGGCAATGAGTGAGAAAGAAACCATGAGCCATTTATAAGGTGTGACATTATAGAAAATCTTTTCGCCTGTATGCGTGGCAAAAAGAGCTTCTGTGCCAGAACCAAAAAGGGTCATGAAAAACACCAAGAGTATGCATAGGGCAGTGATAATGGGCACTTTTCTTTCTTGGTGCTCAAATATATTGGCCATAAATCCGGGCCATGTATATTCTTTGTAGGTGGCAAGGCGCAATTCTGCAAAAGTTTTAGGGATGTTTAAGTCAAACTCATGCGGAGGTGCGTATTGGCATGCATAATAGCAACCACGACAATTATGACACAGGTTGGCAAAATATTTCATGTCGCCTTCAGTAAAAGTGCGGCGTAATTCCATGGCGGGAAATACAGCACAAAAACCTTCACAATAACGGCATGCATTACATACCGTCATAACATGATTAGCCTCTTTGATTAAAATTTCCTTATCTCTTGACATACTTACCTGCCTCTGTTCCCGCAATGCGGCCAAATACTGTTCCAATGGTCACGCCAAAGCCTGCCATATATCCCTTACCCAAAACATTGCCAGACATGATTTCACCACAAGCAAAGACATTGGGTGAAGCTTTGCCGTCTTGCATTATAACATTGGTTGTTGTGTTGATTTTGGTACCTTGATAAGTAAAGGTAATACCAGGTGCCAATGTATAACCATAATAAGGCGGTGTATCCAAAGGACGCGCCCAGTTGGTTTTGGGTGGGGTAATACCTTCGGTATGGCAACCGTCAAGTTCGTCTGAATTGAATGTGCCGCCAGGAACAACGGCTGCATTGAACTCAGAGATGGTTTTTTGCAACTTATCAGGATCAAGACCCATTTTGCGCCCCATTTCTTCAATGGAATTGGCTTCAATGGGTGGGAATACCGATGGCATAAAGAGATTGATGGACTTTGAGTCGATGATAACATAACCGATTTGATCTTCTTGACCGGCTACTAAACGTCCCCAAATGGCGTAGCGTTTTGGCCAGAATTCTTCGCCTTCATCGTGGAAGCGTTCGCAGTTTTTGTTGACAACCACACTGAAAGGCACGCAATCAAGGCGCGTTACAATGCCGCCGTCCACCATGGGGGCGCGAGCGTCAATGGCCACCATATGGCCTTGGGTTGGGTCGCCAACAGATTCAACACCATTGGCTAAAAGCATTTCTAATACTTCACCCGTATCATATGGGCATCCGCGCACACGGAAATTATACGCAGCCTTGCCCCAGTGCTTGCCAAGGAAGTCAGGATTTGCCTGAGAACCACCAGCAGCTGCCACAACAGCACGACCATAAATGCGCAATTTACCTGTGGGGGTATCTACCACAAGGCTTTTAAATGTAGGGCCATCCATGTCTATTTCACAAACAGGAGATTCGTACATGACATCAATGCCCATTTTGGCCGCTGTGGCATAATAGGCATTCATAAGGCCGCGGCCGCCGCCGAGGAAGAAGGCGTTGGTGCGCCCAAGGTGCAAAGTACCACGCATGGCTGGTTGGAATACGGCACCGTGTTCCACCATCCAATCACCTACATTATGAGAGCCTTTGATACAAATGCGGGCCAATTCTTCATTGGTATTACCGCCTGTTACGCGCAGAAGGTCTTGAAAACATTCTTCTTCTGGGTATGCTCCGGTGAACCAATCATTGGCTGCATCGTGAATGTAGCGAATGTTTCTGGTGTGGCGGCTGTTGCCGGCTCTGTACACGGGAATGGATTTTTCAAGAACCAAAACTGAAACACCTAGCTCTCTTGCAGACATGGCTGCACAAAGGGCTGCGTTTCCCCCCCCTATGACAATAACATCATAGTTTTTGGGATGGATGGAAACGTTGTCGTTCATATTCTTCCTCCTTATAAAACTGAAGAACGCGATTGTTGCAACTTTTTATTGCACAGAACAAAAAGTTGTTGTGTTTTTTTTGAACTGCTAAGCCATAACAAATTATGTGCCAATATGTGCTGTTTTTCATATGTTATTAATTATCAGATGATTAAAAGAAAATTTGTGTTGTTGTGTATTACAAATTGTTTTTTTGTGTGTTTCAATGCAACACAAATGTTTCACATTGAAGCATAAGACCTCTTGTATTATTATGCAGAGGTTTTATTTGATGACAAACCCCCTTGCGGGCGTTTGTGCCGCCTAAGACAGTAAAGCTGTCTTGGCAGTAAGGCACGAAAATCA
>CAYJHG010000195.1:0-3610 GCA_964369535.1 uncultured Desulfovibrionaceae bacterium | reverse complement strand
CGATAGTCAGCGCGACCAAAAATCAAGAATAGGCATAGCTTTGCTTTGCCGTTAAGTGATTGATTTTTGTGCCTTTTAATCCTGCACTGTAATTTTTTTGTTTTTAAAAAAATTTTGTAATTTTTACAAAATTGCACTGAAGAAACAACTGTGCAGGACTCTTCTTTAGAGAAAAAGCCCCTTCCCCCCCATGTAAAAAAATTAAAATTAAAATAAAAAAGTCTTACTAACTTGCAGCTTATTGCGGAAGTATGAAATGTTCTTTCATTTCAGGTAAAAGCTTGGCAAAAAAATCTTCGTACAAATAAGGATAGGCTGCACTTAGGGTGTGTTTAGGTTGACCGGCGGCGTTAAACACTTCAAGGCGATTTTGTAATTCATCAAAATTTTTAGAAATATGACTATAGTGTAGCAATGGAATGTGCGGGCAAAAAAGCTGTGGCTTAGTAATGCCCATAACTTTTTCGTGTATACTGCCTTGAAAATGTACAGTATCATTTAGGGGGAATAGCCGAAGCTGTACATCGGGCCAAAGGCCATAGCCCATGCGAATGTGTGTGTTTGTGCCTTCAAATGTGTGGCGAGGAAAAACCACAGCGCCAAATTTTTCGTCACAAAGCTTGGGTAATTGGGCCCAAGAGTTGGGGCTTAGTCTTTCGTCGGCATCCAGCATTATTATCCAGGTGTGGTTTGGCGCTTTGCTTTGTTCACGGCAAAAATGCAAAAGAGCATTACGTTGTGCGGCAAAGTCTTGTTGTAAGGGGCGTATATAATTGTGCACTTTTGCAGCGCAGGCAAAGATGGGTGCTGTGCTGCCCTCTGGCATATCCCAAACTGCAATAACTTCTTCTATCCATTCCGGTAGTTGTAAAAAAAAATCTTCTAACTGCGGTTCATTCGGGTGTAGTATGGCGCCCACTTGTATGCAAACGCTGGTATCTACTTCTGGCGTATATTTTTGCGCCCCAAGAAAAAGTTTACGCCAATTTTGCAAAATGGGGCAGCGTTCCTTGGGTTTTTGAGCAAAGTGTATGAGGCAATCTTGGGGTAAAAGTCCGGCAGCGCGGGTGAGTAAGAATAAAGCCCAAGGCGAAGTGTCTGCCAAAAGGCTTGTGCGTGGCTTTGTTTTTTTAGAAAAAAAAGCTCGCGCTTTGGTGATATTACTTTCTATAACTAATATGTGACTGTTTTGCGAAATTTTGTCTAGCTCTTGCTCAAGAGCAATAATAAGCGCATCATCTATGCCTAATACAACAAAATATTGTGGAAATGCAGGCTGTTTTTGCGCATGCAGCATAAGCTTTAAGGCTTGTTCTTCGCCTTTGGTGTTATTGTCTTTTGTGTGAGAAAGTGTTGCTTTGCCCAATTGCCAAGCCAACACTTCTTTAGTGTATTGCTGCCACAAAGAGCTCAGCATTATGTATCCTTAAATGTCTGTGCTAATTGCACAAAATTAGGAGCCCACCAAGGGCAGGATGGGGCAAAAATATGCGTATAAGCGGCAAAAGTTTGGCGCACAAGCAATCCGTCTTGGTTCATATGAGTGCGTGATTGCGTAACTTTTCCCATGCCAAGCCCCTTGCTCAGGCTTAATGTGCTGGTAGGAGTTCCTTGGCTTTCTGCCCATTGACAGCGTGAATAGTGGAATTCATGCCCATGAATGCGCGCTTTTTCCGGATGAAAGGGATTTTGGCCTGTGACTTCTGCTGTAACATATCCAAGCCCTTGAGGTTTATCAAAAAATTCTGCTTGCACAGGAAAAATCCCTGCCATGGAGTAGGCTGTATTTTCTCGAACAATATGCTTTGCCAAGAGCATAAAACCGCCGCATTCGGCATAGATGGGCATGTGCAGTTCTGACCAGTGGCGTAATGTTGCTAAATGGGGAGAATTGCATAAAATTTCAAGGTATTCTTCAGGGTATCCGCCGCCAATATACAGGCCGTGCAAGTCTTCGGGCCAAGGGGTGTTATCAAGTATGGAAAGGGGCACAAGTTCTGCCCCGGCTTGGCGCAAAGCTTCTAAGTTTTCGGCATAATAAAACCAAAAAGCTTGGTCTTGAATGTAAGCTATACGCACACTGTTTTTGGGCAATGCCTTGGTATTTTCAGGCCAAAAAGGATCAGCTTTAGGCAAGGGATCAGCGCTGCGAGCTAAATGCAAAATGTCTAAAAGGTCGCAATGTTCGGTCACAAAATTCCCAAGTTTTTGCAAGGTTTGTTCTGCTGCTTCCTGCGCTGATTCAGAGTCAAGGGCAGTAAGCCCCATATGTCTTTCTGGCAAGGGATTTTCTTTAAGCCTTGGCAAAGCTCCAAAAACGGGAATGTCTGTGTAGTATTCAATGGCTTGACGCACAATATTTTCATGGCGTGTAGAACCAAAGGAATTTAACACCACGCCGCCTATGTGTACTTCTGGGTCAAAGGTGCTAAGTCCATGAATTATGGCCGCCGCTGTGCGTGTCATCTTAGTAATATCCAAAGAAATAATCACAGGACAGCGTAAATTTTTGGCCAATTCGGCTGTGGAATAGGTGCCTTTCACGTCTTGCCCGTCAAAAAGGCCGCGATTGCCTTCGATGATGGCCATATCCACATTGTCTTGAATATGATGTGCAAAAAGACTTTGTAGGCGCGGGTTTTCTAAAAAATGCGGGTCAAGGTTGGTGCAATCATGTCCTGTGGCTTTAGCAAGCCAATGGGCATCAATATAGTCAGGCCCTTTTTTAAAAGCCTTAATACGCATGCCGGTGCTGGTTAAGGCACTGCAAAGACCTAATGATAAAAGGGTCTTTCCCCCTCCCCCCTTTAGGGCAGATATGCAAATACGTGGTATATTCATGCTTAATCTCTGCGGTAAAGAATACGGGTGCGATGTTCGGCAATGAAAAAAAGGAATGAAGCCAAAAACTCCATTCCTTATGCAAAGTGCCTAAAAACTCCAGATGCAAGAAAGATTGAATTTTTTGGAGGGGCATATGATGAGCATAATCCATGCCCCAATAAAAAATTCAATCTGACAAGGCAGATGGTGCTTTTTGAGCACTTTGTACTAGTCTTCGCCTTCAGCAGCAGACTGCTTGCCAGCACCTTTAAGGCCATACATGGTTGTGGAACCGGAAGACCAGAATTCCAAAACTTCTTCGTTTACAAGTTTGGTAAGAATTTTCTTTACATCACGGGGACCTTTGCCTTCAAAAAGGGGCAAAAAGTCTTGGAAGTAAAATTTAGACTTGGTAGCAGCCTTGCTTTGAAGAAATTCAACAACGATGTCTTTTTCAGAACTCATAGTATTCTCCTAATAATGCGGCGGCGCAAAATGCACCGCCGCCAATGGGTATTTATAGCCTAGAACTTGAACTGGGTCGTTTGACGCCAGGTGTAATAAGCTGGATCGCGGAAGTCGTCGATGAGGTGGTGAGTGAACTCAAGG
Source organism: uncultured Desulfovibrionaceae bacterium (assembly GCA_964369535.1). Classification (GTDB taxonomy): domain Bacteria; phylum Desulfobacterota; class Desulfovibrionia; order Desulfovibrionales; family Desulfovibrionaceae; genus CAYJAD01. Next base: position 178 of record CAYJHG010000195.1, on the reverse strand, counting down.
TTGGTCTTCTTGAAGAAGGTTTCCCAACCGATGCGCTCGGCCCATTCGCCCAAACGTTCGTACTTGTTAGCTTCTTTAGCGTACACTTCAACGATTTCTTTAACCATCTTTGTAAGTGTAGGCCAGCGTGGTGGTTCGTTGGGGATGTAACCCACAACAACCTTAGAGAACTTAGGCA
>CAYJHG010000194.1:0-3613 GCA_964369535.1 uncultured Desulfovibrionaceae bacterium | reverse complement strand
CTCTTACATCCATAATCAGCACCCTCGAACCGGTAACAGTTATGATTATTGGTGTTTTTATTCTTGGGGAAGGATTTTCTGTGCAAAATTTACTTGGCGCATCGTGTATAGTGGGAGCTGCTACGTATGTGGCCATTGCTGCAAAAATGCGAGAAGAAAAGCTTAAAAAACTTCTTGAAATATAAAAATCACACCTCTATATAAAAAACCACCAGCCTAGCGGAGATTTTCTTTCCCACAAAAAAACCCCCTGTTATACGCAGGAGGTTTTGGAAAAATGCCGTCGCAACAGCCAACTAGCTGCCGTTCAACTCCATACGGAATTTACGGGACAAACGGAACACGACCACTTTGCGAGGAGCAAGAGTAATGGTTTCGTCTGTTTGTGGATTGCGACCTTTGCGGGCGTTTTTATCATAAGCTTCAAATTTACCGAAACCACTGATCAATAAGGCGTCATCTTTCTTTATGGCGTCTTTCATGATTTCTAAAAGCTTTTCAACAACACCCTTAACGTCCGCACGGTTTTTATCCGTTTTTTCATAGATGGCTTCAACAATTTCAGCCTTAGTCAAAGTTTTCCCCATGTTTTCCTCCAATTCTAAGACCTTTACAAGCTTATCATTTCACCCAGCAATACAACATGTAATCCGAGTTTTTCCATGCCGTAATTACTTGTGCATTCCTTCCAAATCAACCATAATTATTATGCTTTAGCGCACAAAAAATCATAAGTATAAAAAGCTGTAAAAGGTTTCTATCTGTACCTATACACTTGCATACCTCTTGTATGCAAGGATTTTTTTACATATTTGTCATTTTTTTTCTATTAAAGGCATTTTTGCAAATAGTGATTAAATATTTTACAATATATCTGGTTCATTTTTACCTGCTCAATGCATGTGCACAAATGCATCATAAAACTATTCTTTTTAAATAAAATTATAGAGTTATCACATGTTAGAAATACCTTGGCCACAAAAAAAAATCATACACTTTCCGCTTATACCTGTATTTATTCCCTATGCAGGTTGCCCCAAGCGTTGTATCTTCTGCGCCCAACACTTGCAGAGCGGAAGCCAAGAAAAAAGTGCTATAAGTGTGCTTAGTCGGCTCGAAAAAGAACTTACGTTACGGAAAAATACGCAAGATTGTGCACCAGAGCTTGGCTTTTTTGGCGGAACATTCACCTCTTTTGCCAAAGAAGACTTATTACTTTGCCTTGATTTTGTAGAAAAACATAAAGTCCTTGGTCATATCCGCGGAGCGCGTTGCTCTACACGTCCTGACGCTTTAGACACAAATATACTCAAAAAAATGCATAAAGCAGGTTTCACCACCATAGAGCTTGGCATTCAAAGCTTTTCCGATAGCGCACTTTTCAAAGCACAAAGGCAATATACAGAAGAAAAAGCGCGCCTTGCTTGTCAAAAAGTACAGGATTTGGGCTTTACTCTTGGCGTGCAACTTTTACCCGGCATGCCTGGGGTAGATACAGCCATATTTTTAGAAGACGTACAAAAAGCCTTGCACTTAGGCGCACATTTTATGCGTTTTTACCCTTGCCAAGTCATTGCAGACACAGAACTTGCCGCACTTTGGCAAAAGGGGGCATACACCCCTTGGACTCTTGAACAAAGCATAACAGCTTTAAGTGCTGCTTGGCTTCAATGTCATTTAGCCCATGTGCCCGTTATTCGCATGGGCTTAGCCCCTGAAACAGATCTTGATATACATATACTTGCAGGGCCAAAGCACCCTGCCCTTGGCAATATAATTCAATCAACAGCCTTGCATAATTATATCACAACTGCCATGCAAAAAAATATTCACGACCCCATAACACGCCTTCGACTGCCCACATCTTGCCAAGGATATTTTTGGGGGCATAAACAAAAATACACAAGCGCATGGAAAAAGCTTGGCATTCACAAAAAAAATGTTCTCTGGCACCACAAAGAAACAATATTTTTTGAAACCTAACACGCTATAGATATTGATATTTTTTTCACAATGTGCAAAAATATCTTGCCTTTTTTGCATTAGATGACTATTTAGGTGTCAAGATTGTGTTTGATATACTGTTGTATATATCACATTTACTTGTGGCAATATACACAAACTTCTGCAGGCGCGATATTAAGTAATGCCATAAAGGCTGTAGTTTATATGGTAAAACCACTTTTTTTAAATGTGGATAAACAAGCAAAACAACGTACACACTTTGTGTAGGTGTATTTTGTTATTTTTTGGGCAAACAAATTAAGGAAAACATTATGCAAAAACTTCAGCACGTGGATTACAGCAAAAAAATTGCTGCCTTGGAAGAAGCGTGCGGGCAAAAAGTGGCCAAGTGCTACCAATGCGGTAATTGTACGGCGGGATGTCCGGCATCCTTTGCCTATGATTTGCAACCGCATCAGGTCTTACGCCACCTGCAATTGGGTAATTGGGATAAGGTGCTTCAATCGAAGTCGCTTGCCATGTGCCTTTCTTGCTCCACTTGTTCGCAACGATGTCCAAACAACATCGATATTGCCGCAATCATGGAACACCTTCGCCATGAAGCCCGGCATGAAGGTGTTTTTGCCGTATCAAAAGTCAATAAATTCTGGCAATCCTTCCTTGACACGGTACGTTATTGCGGCCGCACCTATGAAATGGGCGTCATGGTTCTATATATGGTGCGCTCCGGTCGTATGTGGACAGACGTTGACCTTGCCCCTCAAGCCCTTATGAAGAATAAACTTCCTTTTGTGCCTCATGGTATCAAAGGAGCCAAGGCTGTTGGACGTATTTTAGAGCGCTATGAAAAACGATGCTCGCAGGAGGGTAAAAAAGCATGAAGTTTGCATACTACCCAGGTTGTTCGGCCATAGGAACTTCGGCCGATTATGAAGTTTCCACCCGTGTGGTTTGTCGTGATTTGGGTCTTACCCTTTCAGACTTAGAAGACTGGAACTGCTGTGGCTCTACACCGGCACACGCCGTTTCCACAGAACTTTCGGCAGCCCTTTGTGGGCGTAATTTAGACATTGCTGCCAAAGCAGGTGCCGAAAAAGTTCTCACCCCCTGCCCTTCCTGCCTTTCTAACTTACGCCATGCAGGTCATCGCCTTGAAGACGCTGCGTTTCGCAAAAACGTGGATGAACTTTTAGACGACCCCCTTGCCGAAAATTTACCTGAAGTCACTTCTGTTATGCAGGCCATGGTGGAAACGTTTGGCTTAGATATAATCGAACGTCGCGCGGCCAAAAAACTTAGCGGTTTGCGCCTTGCTCCTTATTATGGATGCCTTATGAGTCGCCCTGCCGAAATCATGAACTTTGGCCATGCAGAAAATCCCCAAATGATGGAAGATATTTTGCGCGCTTGCGGTGCTGAAGTGTTGGATTTTCCTTTAAAGACAAGCTGTTGCGGCGCTTCCTTTGGTATTCCGGAGCGTCAAATGACCGCAAAACTTTCCGGAAAAATCCTACAACTGGCTAAAAATATGAAAGCAGACGCCATCATTGTGGCTTGCCCTCTTTGCCAAATGAATTTGGATTTACGCCAAGACCAAGCCGCCAGCGCCATGCAAAGCCATTTTGACATTCCGGTGCTGTATTTTACC
>CAYJHG010000193.1:0-3663 GCA_964369535.1 uncultured Desulfovibrionaceae bacterium | reverse complement strand
AAAAAACCTCCTTAGATCTTCGTACACAGAATGTGTACTACATGGCATATACGCGCATCTTAGCAAAAACTAAAAATGCTCTTTTCTACGAGAAGATGAAGCAATATCCATAGCCGTTCGATATTTTGCCACTGTTCTGCGCGCAATATTCACTTTAAGGTGCTCTTTAAGCAATTCCCCAATGCGTTCGTCGCTTAAAGGACTTTTGGGATTTTCTTCGGCAATGAATTTTTTGATGAGGGCTTTAACACTTTCCGACCCCACCTGACTGCCGTCATCCAAAGCAAGAGCACTGTTAAAGAAAAATTTTAATTCATAGGTACCATGTGGCGTGGCCACATATTTGCTAGTAGTGATGCGACTTACGGTGGATTCATGCATGCCAATATCGTCCGCAATATCTTTAAGAATAAGCGGCGCAAGCTGAGTCACACCTTCGTCAAAAAAAGGCCTCTGGTACTTGATAATACTTTCAACTACCTTATACAGGGTACGCTGCCTTTGGTAAAGGCTTTTTATGAGCCAAGAAGCAGCGCGCATTTTTTCGCTGCAATATTCTTTATCTGCCTCAGACATGCCCACAAGGCTTTCTTCACCCATGGTTTCCGACAATTGCAAATGCGGCAAACCATCGTCATTTAAAATAATAACAAAATCTCCGGCATATTTATACACAAAGACATCAGGGCTCACAAATGTGGGTTCATCGCCACCAAAAGAAGCACCCGGCAAAGGCTCTAAAGACTGAATAATGTCTAAATATTCACGCAAATCTTCTTGGGTAAGCTGAAATTTACGCATAAGCGGCTTATAGCGCTTATTTTCAAGGTCTTCTAAATGCTCAGTCACTAAGGAAACCAAAATGGGATCTCTGTCGTAACGCAAATTACGCAGCTGAACCATAAGACATTCTTGAGGCGAACGCGCAGCCACTCCCACAGGATCAAAAAAGTGAATATGCTCTAAAACATTTTCCACTTCACTTTCTTCAGTACCCACCATTTGGGCAAGTTCTTCCGTACTCATCTGCAAATAACCGGAAGAAGAAAGATTTCCTATGATGGCTTCGCCAATTTCTTTTTGCTCCTCGCTTAAAGAAGACAGACGCAATTGCCACAATAAATGCCCTTCTAACGAAGGCTTTTCGGCATAGCGCGCCTCAAAGGGTGTTATGTCTTCATAGGCTTCAAATTCACGGCTTTGCACATTGCGCGGCGTGCTTGCAAATTCGCCCAAATAGTCTTCCCAGTCAGCATCCTTAGCTAAGTCTTTGTCGTACACTTGCTCTTCGTTACTTTGAGAACGCGCTTCGCTTTGCTCTTCGCCGCTAAAATCTTCAAAACCTTCTTCTAAAAAAGGATTTTCTAAAAGCTCACGCTGTACCGTTTCCACAAGTTCTAAGCGCGACAATTGCAAAAGCTTTATGGCCTGCTGCAACTGCGGTGTCATAACTAATTGTTGTGCAAGTTTTATTTGCTGCCGAAGCTCCAAAGCCATATAAAAACCCTTTACTAATCAAATGGATGTTAAAACATATTAAACTTTGCCATAGCGCTTACAAATACTGTGCCATAACCTTGATAAACTTGCAATAGATTAAAGAAATATGATGCAAAAAATACTTTTCCACGCAAAGTCCAAAGTTCTTCAAGCATAACACTATAAATTTTCTAGACTTTTTCAGCCCCTTTGGCACCATCTCTGCAATATATAGCTTCAAGCGAGCTGTCGCACGGCAATTTTTTCCTCGTGCAGATAATGTTTTTTTAATTCTGCATAGTTTGTCTGCTTATGAGACCGAGCAAAATAGCCGCCGCTTGCGCCACATTTAAAGAATTAAAAGTTCTGTGCATGGGAATGTGCAGCATATGCGAGCACCTTTTGGCAATGCCTGGGCGAAGTCCCTTGCCTTCATTGCCAAGCACAAGCACAGCGGGGAGTGGTACATCATTTTTAAAAGCATTGAGTATATTTTCAGCGCTTTTTTGCCCAAGGCCTGTGCCAATGATGGTCAAGCCTGTTTCTTCGGCTTCGTCCAAGGCATGGCCTAAATTGGTGGCATGCACAATGGGGAGTTCATCAAGAGCACCGGCAGAAGCTTTTCTGGCCGCATCTCCCAAATAGGCGCTGTTGTGTTTTGGCAGCAAAAGCCCTGCACCGCCTAAGGCGTATAAAGTGCGGGCAAGTGTTCCCACATTGCCGGGGTCTTGCACTTGGTCAAGAGCCACAATTAAAGGCAAGTGAGCCGTGGGTGTCGCTGCTAAAAGTTCAGGAAGGCTTGTGCGCATGAGTGCACCAAGGCGGGCTATAACCCCTTGGTGCTGCGCACTGCACATGCGGTCAAGCACGCGTCCTTCCACCAGGGAAAAACGTATATCTGCGGCACGGCACAAATCAAAAATGCGTGTCACTTCTGAAGAACGTAAACCCTTTTTAATATACAGCGTGTCCACACGCTCAGGGTGTGATTCCAAAAGTTCCAGTACAGGCTTAATGCCTGGCAGCACTGGTGAAGACTCTTTAGTGGATGATGGTTTCATGCTCTATTCCCATAATGTTTATTAACAGGCTGTTAATCGATGTTTTAGTATACATTCATAACCGGTGATCTTTAGGCACCATAATTGGAGTAGGTATGTCAAGCAAACTCTTTACTGTCATACGAAATAAAAGTTCTGGTAAGGTTATATTTTCTGTATTGTTGCTCAGTTTAATGCTCAGTGGTTGCGGCAGCAAAACCACATCCACAAGCCCCAAGGGTGCAAGCGCTTATAACAGCGCCAAAGATGGCATTAAACTTACAGCCAAGCAACAGGAAATTTTTAACCGCACCGGCCAATTGGACAAAAATATACCCAAAAAAGGTCTTCCGGCTGTGGCTAAAGAATACAGCCATTTTTTAAACAAAGGGCGCACCACCATGAGTGTTTTTTCGCAACGCTCAGAAGATTACCTTGGGCATGCCAAGGAAGTTTTTCGTAAAAATGGTATGCCAGAAGAATTGGCCTATTTAGCCATTGTGGAAAGCGGTTATAATTCTGGCGCTAAATCCCATGCAGGAGCTGTGGGCGCTTGGCAATTTATGCCCTATACAGGCACAAGCTATGGCCTAAAGCGTGACTGGTGGATTGATGAACGCCTTGACCCTTATAAATCTGTAGAAGCAGCCGCCACATACTTAAAAAGATTACACGGCTATTTTGACGATTGGCTTTTAGCCATTGCCGCCTATAATGCCGGCGAAGGCAAAATCGGCCGCGCTCTTAAAGGCACAGGCGCCAAGGACTTTTTTACCTTGGTAGAACGCAATCATCGTTTGAGCGACAAAGCGCAATTGCGCAAAGAAACCATAGACTATGTGCCGCGCTTTTTAGCTGTCTCTAAAATTATGCGCAACCTTGGGCCCTTAGGCTTTGATACCGTACATCTAGATAAAGATCCAGAGCACACACGCGTTACCATTAAACCAGGCACAGATTTAAAAGCCATGGCCAAAGTAACGGGTGCGTCTTGGGAAGAATTTAAAGAAGACAACAGAGCGCACTTACGCTATGTGAGCCATGCTAAGCACGAAACCTATGTTTATGTGCCGCACCATATGCGCAAAGTTGCTGAAAGATACGTTCAAAAAGGCAAAAGCGTTTATGCATGGAATTATGTAAC
>CAYJHG010000192.1:0-3674 GCA_964369535.1 uncultured Desulfovibrionaceae bacterium | reverse complement strand
AAAGACGGACTTTGTCAGCAGTCTGACCACCAGCTAGGCTGGTGGATTCTTACTTTGAAATTTAAGACACGGCACAACTATGCATCGGTCTTTAATAATGCAAATATGCATATGTTGTTTTTATAAGTTAACTTGGCTCATTTCGCCATGCATGGCATTTACGGGGCAAATACGTGTGCAAAGGCCGCACGCTGTGCAGGTGTCGGTATTGAAAAGCACATGGCGAGTTTGTGGCTCCACATAAAGGGCGCCCACGGGGCAAAGAGCCGTGCACATGCCGCAATGCATACACGAGTCATCAGTTTTGGCTATTTTGTGTATAATTCCAAGAACGGTAATGCCGCACTCTTTTAAATGTTCAATACCTTGCAAAATATTGTCTTGTGTGCCGATGAGTTCAAGAGTTAAGGTGCCTTCTTTACGCGGGCTTATCTGTGCTTGGACGATGTTGAAGGTTAAATTGTGATGACTGACCAGTTGGCATACAAGAGGGGCATCGGAAATATCAGGTGAAAAAGTCAGGCGCACCTCTTGGCGATGGGTAGCGTTTGCAGTTGGCATAGTATTTTCCGTATGGTACAAAAGTTAAAAAAAGGGGAAGTTTTTATGCTTCCCCCCAAAATTTTAGCCATTGGTTTTTAAGAAAGCTCTGGCTCTGGTTGCTTCTGCAGAGTTCGGGAACTTTTTAATAAGCTCCTGTAGCCTTGCAGTGGCGGCAGCTTTTTGGCCAAGCTTACTAAAGCAAATGCCTTGTTTTAAATAGGCAGCGGCCGCACGAGAGCTTTTTGGGTAGGCTGTGATAACCTTATCATAAGCAAGGGCAGCGTCGCTGAACTTATTGAGTTGGAAGTTACCTTCGCCCACATAAAACCATGCATTGCCCACTTGGGGATTGCTTGGATATGTTTCGATGTAAGAATTAAATGACTGTATGGCTTCGGCGTATTGGCGTGAATTAAACGCACTTATGCCAGCATTGAACATGTCTTGTGCCAAATCTTGCGGCAAGGCTGCAACGCTTTGTTGTGGAGGCATGGGAGGCTGTACCACGGGGGCAAAGCCTGTACTTGTGGGGGCGCCATAGGCTCCTTCCATGGGGGCTCCCACAGAAGTCATGGGGGCATCAAGATTAAGGTCAAGAGCAAGGTTTGTTTCTACTTGACGCAAGGCAGCATCGTGACGGTTGACCCGCTCCACAAGCATGCGTGCGCCACCGGCACTATTTAAGTCGTCAAGCTGGCCTTTTATGGTATTGAGTTCTTGACGCAAGGCTTGCATTTGTGACCAAGTATCAGCCATGCCGGGTTGTAATTGACGCAACTGTTGGTCTTGAGTTTGAACGCGTTGTTGCAAGGAGTCATAATCTTGTTGTTTGGCACAGCCTGTTGTGAGGGCAATGCCCACAAGACAACTGCTGATCAATACTTTGCGAAGTGCTTTGTTTTGCATGATATTTCACCTAATTTAAAGTTTCTGCGCTTGTATTGTGCAGAGTTTATGTGTATGAAAGTGGGCAATTCTTGTGCCTTGTCCTATCTTGATATTTTTTATTTGCCCCTTTTGTCAAGGTGCTAATAGTAATTAATTCATGTTTCAGCATTGCTCTTCTGGATGCAAAGGTTCTTTATGCGAGCGTTTAATGCCAAAAATTATATAAATAATGCCGCCTAGCACGGGTAAAAAAATGGCCAGTAAAAACCACAAAGATTTTTCTTGCTCACTGGCAAAATACCGCTGACGTACATGCCAGATGGCCCAGAGGTTAGGGATACTTGGCAAGGCCAAAACAAGCCAATGCCACCAGAGCATGGAGTCCATACACTTTCTCCTAATTTTTTTGACAGGCTGTTAAGCTGCATCTTTATTTCTTTCAGCCAAAAACATGGCAATACATGTAAGTATTGCCCCAATACAAATGGCAATGTCGGCCATATTAAAAGCTGGCCAATGCCATGAGCCTATGTAAAAATCTAAAAAATCCACCACGGCTCTAAAACGTATTCTATCAATCAAATTGCCTATGGCTCCGCCAAGTATACAACCCAAGGCTGAAAAAAGCAGAGGGTCGTGTTTGGAAGTGCGTACAAGATAGTAGATAACACCTATAGAAATGATGGTTGCTACCAAAAAAAGCCAAAATTGCCATTCAATATCTGAGCGGTTTAAAAAGCCAAAGGCCGCACCGCGATTTTGAATATGCACAAGATTAAAAAAACCGTCGATAATGCGGTAAGACGCGTGCAAAGGCATGCTTGTAAGCACCAACCATTTGGTGATTTGATCCACCACAAGAATGAGCGAAGCTATGCCTAGTACCAAGGTATAACGCATCTATTCAGCCACAAAGTCCATGTTTTGTACCACAGCCGTGCAACGAGGGCAAAGGCCTGGGTGGGCAGTATCGCTGCCAAGTTCTGTGTCGTAAATCCAGCAGCGCAGGCATTTTTCGCCCAAGGCTTTTTCTACCACAATGGCAATGCTTTCCATATCTTCAGGCTGTATGGCTTCTTTGGGAGCTTCAGCCAAAGGCAAGCACACATATTGTGAAACAATGCAAATGGAGCGCATGTCCATGCCTTCTAAAGCTTTGCGCATGTCGTCAGAAGCATAAAGGCTTATGCGTGTGTCCAAAGAGTGCCCAATGGTGCCGTCTTTGCGCAAGGGTTCAATGGCGCGGATAATGGCAGCGCGCACTTCAAAAATTTTAGCCCAGCGCACACGTTCTTGTTCTTCCAATAAAAAGCCTTGGCTTTGTAGTGCTTCTTCGTCCAGCAAGGGCAGAGCAAATACGGAAGATATCTTGGCATCGCGCAAAGCTTCCGGAATAAAATCATGCACTTCTTCTGCCGTAAAGCTGAGCACAGGCGCCATGTCGCGCATGAGTAATTGTAATATGTGAAAGAGTGCCGTTTGGGCAGAGCGTCGTTCGAGGCTCTTTTCACCGGAAGCATACAAGCGATCTTTTAAAATATCCAAATATGTGGCCGAAAGATCTGTGGTGCAGAGATTATGCAAAGTATGAAAAATCTTATGAAATTCAAATTTTGCATAGGCTTCTTGCATGCGCAAATGCGCTCTTGCCACCACATCAAGGGCATAGCGGTCAAGGGGCAGCATGTCCTTGGCTGCCACAAAGTCCTTGGACTCAATATCAATATTGCCGAGCAAATAGCGGCATGTATTGCGTATGCGGCGATACGCATCTACCAAACGGTTTAAAATTTCGTCTGAGATGCGAATGTCTTCGCGATATTCCACAGAAGAAACCCACAAGCGTATGATTTCTGCACCAAATTTGTCGATGAGTTCTTGAGGTGCTATGACATTGCCTATGGATTTGGACATCTTACGCCCGCTACCGTCCACCACATAGCCGTGGGTGAGCACAGCTTTATAGGGGGCAGAATTGCGTGTTGCCATGGAGGCTAAGAGGGATGAGTGGAACCAGCCGCGGTGTTGGTCTGAACCTTCCAAATACATGTCGGCAGGGAATGCGCACTCTTTACGCAATTCAAGCACGGCCGCAAAGCTTGTGCCTGAATCAAACCAAACATCTAAAATGTCAGTTTCTTTTTTCCAATGAGTGCCATTGCATTTGGCACAAGCAAGCCCTTTGGGTACCACATCGGCAATGTCGCTTTCATACCAATAGTCACAACCTGTGCTGTGTTTGG
>CAYJHG010000191.1:0-3679 GCA_964369535.1 uncultured Desulfovibrionaceae bacterium | reverse complement strand
GGGCAAACACGGCAAGTTTTTTCGTATAAGCTCATTTGCCAAAATACTGTTGAAGAAAAAATACTTAAATTACAAGATGCTAAGAGGCATGTGGCCGAAGCCATTATACCAGGTCAAGACACATTACATTCTTTGACCAGAGAAGACCTTGAAATGCTTTTTGATGTGTAGTATCATTATCATATGAATGCTTTTTCTACGCCAAAATATTTATATATTCTGGCAGCTTTTGCTTGGATTTTATTGCTGTGGCCATATCCTGTTACTGTGATTATGGCCGCATGCGTGTCTTGCGCTCTTTTACCTTTATTCAAGCGCTTGCAGGCACGCTTTTCTTCTTGGCGTGGGCTTTTAGTATACATTACTATGCTTATTGTGGCCTTGCTTATTCCTCTTTCCCTTCTTGTGCGCTTGGTAGCACCTCAAGCCCGTGCGGGCGTCAATGCATTTAAAACTTTACAAGAAAATAATTTTCAATTGCCTGAGCATTGGATGGATTATTTGCGAAGCATTGAGGAAAAACTTTCCTTTATTCCGGGATTTGATACCCTTCAAGCGGATATAAGTCAAAATTTTGAAACATTTATGTCAGATATTGTCACTACCATTATTGGCGGTGGTGTGGGGCTTTTGGGCAGTACCGTAAATGCAGTTTGGCTTATATTTCTTTTCTTTACACTTTCTGTATTATGCTCTATATATGCGGAAAGAATATTTTGCATGAGTTCTGCGTTGTTACATATGCCAGAGGCTATGTTGCAGCGTTTTGTTATGACCATACGCAATGCATTGCGTGGCGTCATGCTAGGAGTTATTTGTGTGGCCATTGCCCAAGGTGTTCTTTGTGGCATTGGTTTTGCATTTGCAGGTATAAAGCAGCCAGCCTTTTGGGGATTGCTTGCAACGCTGGTGGCGCCCATTCCTGTGGTGGGTACAGCCATTGTGTGGTTTCCCTTGTGTTTGAGTTTGTGGTTTACGGGGAATGCCATGGAGGCTTTTGGTCTCGCTTTGTGGGGTACCATGGCCGTTGGCGGCATTGATAATATTTTGCGCCCACTTTTTTTGAAGCAAAATATCAATGCACCCTTATTTGTGCTTGTGCTTGCTATTCTTTGTGGTTTGGCCTCTTTTGGTGCAGTGGGTATTATTGTGGGGCCTGTGCTTGTTTCTTTAGCTATTCAAGCAGTGCAAGAAGCGGATGATTTGTTATAGATTTAATTAAACAGAGGTGGTTTTTGTGAAAACATGTAATCGTGTACTAATTTGTTTCTTAAGTGTAACTTTGTTATTTGGGCTTATGTATCCCGTACAGGCTTTGGCAAAAATCACTTCTCGCTCTGTTATTCTTATGAATATGTCCACAGGGCGTATCCTTTATAAACATAATCATTCACAGCTTATTCCGCCAGCCTCTTTAACCAAGGTGCTCAGCATGTATGTGGCCATGGATTTGATTGAAGCCAAAAAACTTTCTCTAAAAACCACAACCAAGGTCAGTGCTCAAGCTGCTCAAACCGGCGGTTCGCGCATGATTTTGAAGAAAAATGAAAAAATAAGTGTGGAAAAATTGCTCATGGGCATGGCTGTGTCTTCCGGAAATAATGCTTCGCTGGCTTTAGCCCAATTGGTTTCCAAGTCAAGCTCTAAATTTGTGGAGCTTATGAATAAAAAAGCCAAAGCCTTGGGTCTTCGCAATACCACTTTTAAAAATCCTCACGGACTCCCCGCAAAAAATCAATTTACAACAGCTTATGACATGTTAAAAATGGCTCGCAGCTATATGAAAGACCACCCTGAAGCCATGCGATTTCATAATACCCGTACATTTAAACATAATAATGTAGTGCACAGAAGCACGAACAAGCTTTTGGGTAAGGTTGAGGGCATGAATGGCTTAAAAACAGGCTGGACCATAGCTTCCGGACATAATCTTATTTTCACAGCCAAGCGCAATAATGTGCAGCTGCTAGGTGTTATATTGGGCGGAAAGAGCAGAGTTGGCCGTGATAATGATGCAAAAACTCTTTTAGAAGCTGGTTTTAAAAGCCCTAACTCTGCTGCAAAAGTTGCCCAAATACTTGGTGCTTCCAAATACAGCGCAAGCAAACGCTAAGAGACATTTTTTCATATGATTTGTAAGCAAATAACCTTGCTTACAAATAAAAGCCCTGCATGGTAAACACGCAGGGTTTTTATTTGTTATGGTTTCTAAAAGGGCATGAACACGTTAATCTAATGTGTAAGAATGGCTTTTCCCCTTTATATAGTTTTGAAAGGCATGGATTGCCGCGCTACCTATACCTTATTCGCTCAAGGTAGCGCATAGCATGCGTGAGTAAGCACAGCTTGTGCGCGTCTTAGTTGGCTCAAGCTCGCAGATTGTTTTGTTGAGTAAGGGGTATCAATTTTTGTGGAATAGCGTGTTTTGAGAGAGGCTGGGGGGAACATATTGCGTGCTAGCAAAAGTTCCCCCCAAATAATAAGCAAAAAGCAGATGGTGCTAATATAACAACTACTAGGGCTCTATTTGCTGTATGCCGTCAAGTTTCCAATTACCACCGGTAGCAGGGCGCACAAAGTGCCATACTTCGCGCACTTGCGCTGTGTCTTTCGTGGGTGCTTCGCGCATGAGCACGTCAAAATATACTGTGGCTAATTGTTCGTCATTTTCTTCTTTAACACTTAAAAGTTGCGCATTTGTGAGTAAAATTTCCGTTTGGCTTGGGTTTGGGTCTTCGGCCAATTGGGCTTTTACTTCTTCCAGCACAGAAGAACTTGTGAAAAGGGCAATATCTTCAATATCGCGCTTATCCCATGAGGCTTGCAAGCGGCTAAAAGCCATTTTTGCGCCACTTAAGAAATCTTCCACATCAAATCCTTCGGGAACTTGTGGCCCGGCTGGTGTGGCTGGTTGACTGCCTTGCTGTAAATTGGACCAAAGGTCACCTTGGCTTTGCTGTTGCGCCGATTGATAATGCATTCCCCCCTGTTCTTGAGGGGCTTGAGCCCCTTGCTGGGCATATCCTCCAGCCATTTGTGGCTTTGAACCACCTCGCATTCGGGCAAAGAGTTTAAATGCTAAAAATAATAAGAGGGCAACAAGCAATATGTCCATAATGCCGCCACCGTCAAAATCTCCGCCAAATAACAAGGAACCTAATAAGGTACCGGCCAAAAGACCACCAAACATGCCGCCCATGCCACCAAGCAGCCCGGGCTTTTTAACGCTTTGCGCGGCACTGGCGCCGGGAGGAGTTTGGGTTACACCTTGCTGCTGTTTGGGAGCAGTGGTGGAACGCTGCATAGAAGGCTTGCTGCCAAATGATTTACGTCCGCCAAATCGTGCTGCATCAGCATCTTGAATGGCAATAATAAAAAGTGAACCGGTAAATAATAACACAGTGAGTAATGCTTTTAAAGGCATGAATATCTCCTAGGTAATGTTTTTCACGGGGCACTGAGTGCTCCCACTGTTATGCTAAGAATACATATAACGCAAAAGCAGAAAAGTGCAAGTCATATGCTTTGTACAAAAAAAGCCATGAGTATAACCCATGGCTTTTTAGAGTGCTTATTTTATTATAGAGCTTCAACAGGTGCCGGTTCAGTCGGGGCAGGGTGCGATTCTATAAATTCACCGTCTTCAGGATTTGCTTCTGCTTCCGGTGCCTGCTCCGGT
>CAYJHG010000190.1:0-3679 GCA_964369535.1 uncultured Desulfovibrionaceae bacterium | reverse complement strand
CTATATCATTATCTATTTCTGGTGCTTGCTGTACAGGTGTTATCTTAGTAGGTGCCGCGTCCGTAAGGGCTTCATTTGTAAGGGGCACTTTTTCCAGCGGAACCGACCCTTTTGTTAAAAGGGCTGGCTTACTTGCTCTTGGAGATTTTTCTGCGGTGCTTGACTTGGTTGTTTTAAGCGATTTAGCTGATTTAACAAGAGGTTTCGGTATGGTTTTCTGTTTAGCCTGCGTTTTTGATTTTCCAGTAGATTCTGTCGCCTGCACACTCTGCTCTACAGATGCGCTTTGCATTTCTTCTACGGGTTTTTCTGCTGTAATATCTGCCTTGACAACAGATTTGCGTGGTCGCGAGGGGGTTTTTCGGGCACGAGTATTTTTTGGCGCAGGAGCAGAAGCTTTTTCTTCGACAGCGGTGATTGGAGCAGCGTCAGAATTTATGGGATTTGTTTTATTATTTGGTGCAATTGCTGGAGATTTCGTTTTTTCGGCAGAATTTGTTTTTTCCGTTTGCTTAACTGTTCGCTTAGCGCGTGGAGCCTTGCTAAGCTTTGCGTCTTTTTCCGGTATTTTTTCTTCTGTGGTCTGACTTGTCTTGGTTTTTTTAGCACTTCTCGCAGCGCTCAGAGTAGAAGATGGGTTTTCCTTAGTCGTTTTTGTGGGTGTGCGGCGTGCGCGCTTGGGCGCAGGGGACGAGGCCGCATCAGCTGATTTGTTGTGCTCGTCGCTCATAAATTTCCTTAAGATTAAAAATTTCCCAGCCATATCTTCCACCGGCTGATAGTGGTTTTGTGCAATATTCCCAACACATAAATTCATTCATATGATTATACCACGGCATAATCGTTGGGTTGCGCAAATTCTTATGCGCAAAGAGTAAGGTTTTTTCAAAATTTTGCAAGCATTGTCTTGTATTTCTTAAAAAAACAGACCTAAAACACCAGTAAGCCATTGAGTTTTTTTAATAAACACTCAATACCCATACCCTGTTGCGCAGAGATGCATACAGCATCGGCATAGACTTCTTGCAAAGCAGCTCTTTCGCCTTCAGGAATTTTATCCCATTTATTTAAGGCCAAAACACGCGGAATTTCATGCAATTGCATATCAATCAATACTTCTTCCACAGCGGTCATTTGTTGCCCAAAAGATTCGTGCGAAACATCTGCCACATGTAAAAGCACATCTGCTGCTTCCAATTCTTCAAGAGTAGCTCGAAAAGCATCCGTAAGTTCTTTAGGCAAATTACGAATAAAACCAACTGTATCTGCTAAAATAACTTCGCGCTCTTCCGGAAAACGCAGTCGCCTTGTGGTGGGATCCAAAGTAGCAAAAAGTTTATTTTCTGCAGTAACTTCCGAATGGGTAAGCGTGTTCAGCAGTGTAGACTTGCCAGCATTAGTATAGCCCACAAAGGCTATGAGTGGAATGCCCTGACGGGAACGCCGCGCGCGCGTAAAAGCTCGCTGTTTACGCAACTCATCTAAATCTTTTTTAATTCTTGCAATGCGGTCGCGAATACGGCGGCGATCTGTTTCAAGTTTTGTTTCGCCTGGGCCTCGCCCTCCAATACCGCCCATAAGCCTGTCCATGGCTCTATTTTTACCCACCAAACGCGGCTGAGTATATTTTAGCTGAGCCATTTTCACTTGCAATTTACCGGCACGAGTGACGGCATGTTGCGCGAAAATATCTAATATAAGTTGGGTGCGATCCAGCACTTTACGCTCTGTAATATCAGCTAAATTATGCAGTTGAGCCGGCGAAAGCTCGCCGTCAAATATGAGCACGGAAGCATTTTCTTGCAGAGCTTGCACTTCAAGTTCAGCCATTTTGCCGCGTCCAAGTATAAACTTTGGATTAATTTTTGGTACACGCTGTATCATGCGTCCCGTCACCTGCAAACCCGCCGTACGAGCCAATTCTGCAAGCTCATCCAAGTGCTCTTCTTGCGTTTGGCGCGGCAAAGTGCCCACAGAAATGAGCACAGCTCGTGGAACATTGCCCGTAGTTTGTGCATTTTCCAGAGCACGTCCAAGCTCTTCTTCCAAAGCCTCTGCCACAGAGCCAAAGTCCACCTCTGCCCTATCCCAAGGCTTGGCATCGTGTACCATATAGGGTTTATTTTCAGGATTTGGCGGCAAAAGATGCGCATATTGCCACTGAACAGGCTCACCATGCGGACTTACAGTAAGCACGCAAACAGCATCCAGACGCAAAAAAAGCATATCCATAAGGTCTTCTTGCGATAGCAAATCTGGCGTTAAGTGCGTATGCACAAGGCGCAAGCCGCGCAAACGGCCAGCCCCTTCACGCCCACGAGCTAAAGCTGGAATAAGAATACTGCCCGCTTCACCCACCATGAGCATTTCAACCTTGCCACGCCTGTCAATAAGCAAGCCCAACTGCCGCCCCACCACGCGCGAAAGAGCCGCAAGTTCACGAGCTTGCTCTTGGCTAAAAGCATCTTGCAAGGGAAAACGACGCGTACTTAAGCGCTGTAAAGCCTTCAACTGACTGGCTTTAAGGCCTTGAGTATTTCCTTCAATTTTAGCGATAACCTAACTCCCTATACATTATCTCAAGTATGAGGCAATGAGCGAATCATACCGCGATGTTGCTTCAAAAGCACGCGAGGCCATGGACTGACGGAAAGCAAGACTCACACTCATATTATTTTGTCGCATTTGAGCCATGGTTTCCCTATACCATTTGGGATCTGGAAGCACGAGCACACTGTGATAATTTTTAGCAGCAGCGCGAATCATGCAAGGTCCACCAATGTCAATTTCTTCAACAGCCTGCAAAAGCGAAAGTTTACGCTCCACAGCACCTGCAAAATCGTACAAATTAACACACACAAGGTCAAAAGGTTTGATATTATGCTCTTGCAATGTTTGCATATGCTCTGGTTTATCCTTATCCGCCAAAATACCGCCGTGCATATTTGGATGCAAAGTTTTCACTCTGCCGCCCAAAATTTCAGGAAAACCTGTGACATCACTCACAGGGGTCACAGTAAGCCCCTCCGCTTCCAAAAAAGCATAAGTTCCGCCTGTGGACACAAGTTCTACACCATTTTCGGCCAAAAAAATGCCAAGTTCTGCCAAGCCCGTTTTATCGGTAACGGACAAAATAGCACGTTTAATAGGTAATTGTTCCATATATTCCTCCTTATTCAGGCAATTCTTCAACAAGTTGTTTTATTTCAGATGATTTTTTTAGTAGCCTTTCGAAATATTGTAAAAACAACCCGTGTAAAAAAATGCCAGAAAACGAATAACAAAGCAATGCCTTAAATGCTTCTGAATTTTAGTTTACATACGCGCCAGCCCTTCATAGTCAGTGGACTTTTATGTTAAAAATCTTTATATTTACTAAAAGACATTGTAAATAAAAAACATTAAAACACCACATATAAGGAATAAAGGAAAACTCATGCGCATCAAAATGCTTTCTTGGAACGTCAACGGCATTCGTGCTATATCCGCAAAGGCTGATTGGGATTGGTTTACCAAAAATGACGCAGACATCATAGGATTACAAGAAACAAAAGCTGCCCCCGAGCAATTGAAACAAGAACTCGTGCACCCCGAAGGTTGGCACGCCTATTGGGCCACATCCATCGTTAAAAAAGGCTATTCCGGCGTGGCGGCTTTCAGCCGTACCCAACCTATTTCA
>CAYJHG010000189.1:0-3716 GCA_964369535.1 uncultured Desulfovibrionaceae bacterium | reverse complement strand
ACTTCGGGCAAAATGGCCTTGATGAGCGCTGTTTCTTCATAAGCATTTTCAATTATACCTATGCCGCCGATGATGGGCATGCGTTCTAAAATAATTTCGCCCACGTCCCTGAGCAAGGGGGAAAGCATGGTGGCCTTGCCTTGACTGTGAAATTGCTGCGCCCCTTCAGGCCCGCCAAGTCCCACCACGATTTTTTTAAACAAACCGCTTTCTACATCACCCTTAAAAGAAGTGTGCGTTTTTATACGGTTTATAGGGATGATGGCGTCAACAGCAAAAGCCGTTTCCAACATATAAGCCTGCAGATTGGTGGCAGTGGTGCCTATTTCGCGTCCCTTGATACAAGTCCAAATGGGCGCATTCAGGCTTTGTTCTGTGATGCCAAGACTTGCAAGATATTCCCTTTGCCCTTCTTCTGTGCCGCCACCGTGGCTGCCCATGGCTACCAAGAAAATGGGTTCGGCCTGTATGGCTTGCACGCATTGCGCGGCTGTTTGTAGCATAAGCACAATATTTTGTATGCCGCGACTGCCCACGGTAAGCCCGACTTTTTGTCCGGCTGTTATTTTGGCATGGTGTAAAATTTTTTCCATTTCTTCGCGCATGCTTTGCGCTATATCATTGAGAGTCGGTCTTGGAAAATGCTGGTGAATTTTCATAAGCTTAGGATATGTTTGAGACATGCGAACAAGCTCCTCATTGATTTTAAAAAAAATTATTATTGCAAAATATCAAGCCAATGATACACAAAAGTATTTTTCGGCGCGTGAGCGCTTAATTGCATAATGCAACCACTACAACCAGAGATGACATATGTTGCAGCATTTTCTGTGGAAGAAAAGCCCTGCCAGCAAATTTCTGCCAAATCTTCACTAAGCGTTGGATTTAGCATTTTTAAAACGCCCCCAAAACCGCAACACAAGGCTTTACCTTGTTGTAATTGCGGGAAAATTTTTCGCAACATAAATAAGTCCATATCTTTTCCCTCCCAATGGCAGGGTGAGTGATAATGTATGGTTTTGGGCGCTTCGTGCGTTACTTTTATGCAATCTGTTTGTAATAATGTTGCAAGAGGTTGCAAGCTTGCAACAAAAGCTTCTTTTTGTTCCGTCGATGCAAAAGTATAATGACGTAAACTGTGTGTACACGATGCACAAAATAATATGAGTATGGGGCGTCCTGCTTTTTCCCATGTTTCTATATTGTGCTTCGCGGTTTTTTTGGCGGCGCTTGGCAAGCCTGCGTGTTCATAGGTGCCACCACAACAGTTAAAATTGATATTTTCTAATACATTGGCACCAAGCTTTGTGAGCATTTTTTTGCTTTTTTCTATCCACTGTGGGCGTAAATTTTGAGCGGTACAGCCTGCAAAAATAGCCACGTTCTTGCCATAAAGCTCGTTGTTTTGCTTTGAGTTTTGTTCTTTTTGGCCTTCATCAGTTAAAAGTGCCCAAGCTTGTATGGTTGGTGGTTCTTGCATAGCAAGAGCTGAAGCGTGCAAAATGGCCAATTTTGAAGGCAGTATTTTCTGGGGTATGAGTGGCGCCATATGCTTTGCCGGTGGCCAAAGCACAGCGCTGTGCTGTATCCATTCTCGCCAAGCGTATTGCTGCCATTTTGGGTGTTTGGCGCGAGCTTCAGCCAGCACTTTGGGTACAGAAAGCTTTATGGGGCAAGCGTTTTTGCAGCGTTCACAGCTTGTGCAATGCCCGGCCAAGTGTATCATTTTCTTCCATTGCAAAATATCTTCGCCATGCGGTTCAAGGGCAGTGGCCAAGAGTAATTGCTTGGCTTTGGGGCTGAATTCTTCGCTTTTAAAGCGCTGAAATGTCGGGCAGGTGTTGAAGCAAGCTCCGCATTGTGTGCATGCTTGTTTTTTTTCCATGACTAATACCCTTTGCCCGGGTTCATAATGCCGTGCGGATCAAATACCTTTTTAATGCCGCGCATGAGCGCCAAAGCTTGCGGTGCAATTTGTATGCTTGGATCTTTTACCATGCCGCAACCGTGTTCGCCTGAACATGTGCCGCCAAGATCAATAACGGCATTGTTTACAGCTTTTTTTGCCGCATATACACGCTTGGTAAGTTCTACATCAGCGCCATCATACAAAAAATTCACATGAATATTGCCATCGCCCACATGCCCAAAATGGATGAGTGTTACATCATATTCCTTGGCAATGGCTTCTATGCGTTTGATGGCTGGCACCAGCTCGCCGCGTGGCACGGTGACGTCGTCAGAAGCCTTGTTTGGCCCTAACAGGAAAGCCGTTGGGTTGATGCGGCGACGTATTTCCCAAAGGGGCTCTTCTTCCGCATGGCCTATGCCTGTCATATGCCAATGCGATGTGGGAATATTGTCAACAATCTTTTGCACTTCAAAGGGTAAGGTTTCGCGACTTCCGTCCACGCGGATGAGCAATAGAGCCCCCACATTTTCAGGCCAAGGCACATTGCCCTGTGAAGCCATAAGGTTTACAACAGTATCTCCAATATATTCAAGGGCACATGGCAAAATGCCGGCTTCAAAAATTTTACCCACGGCACCAAGGGCAGTGGGGCAATTTTCATAACCTACCAAAACAGAAGCAGAAGTTTCGGGCTTTGGTAAAAGTTTAAGCCATATTTTGCTGATAAAACCTAAAGTGCCTTCAGAACCCACCATGAGTCTGGCAAGGTCTAAGCCCACAACGTCTTTATGATTTCTGCCGCCAAAGCGTACCAGTTCTCCATTTGGCAAGACCACTTCCATGCCCAATACAAAATCGCGAGTAACGCCGTATTTTAAGGCACGCATGCCACCGGCACAGGTGATAACATTGCCGCCAATGGTGGAAGAGTGCACCGTGGCAGGGTCTGGAGGATAATACAGCCCCTTGGCTTCACATGCCGCTTGGAAGGCGCCGGTATTCACGCCAGGTTCTACCACTGCCACAAAATCTTGAGCCGAAATGTCCAATATGGCGTCCATATATAGAGTGGAAACAACGATACCGGGGATTACGGGTACGCAATCTCCCACTAAATTTGTTCCGCGGGCACGTATATAAATGGGGATGTGCTCATTGTGGGCGTATCGAAAAAGTTTTTGTATTTGTTCCACATTTTTTGCCCGCACCACAGCCAAGGGTGTGCCCCTCTTCATGCTTGCATCAGAGCCAAAGACGTACATGTCCTCGGCTTCGGTAAGCACATCGTTGGGGAATACTTGGTGCAAAAAATCTATATCGTTTGCGGTCAATGTTGTTTTAAAGTCAAACATAGAGTTCACCTTAGTGTAAAATAAGTAGTAGTAATGCTAGCCTTTCTTAAATGCACGCTTCAATGCTCGTTTGCCCATGCCCCAAAGGGGAGTGCCGTTTAAAAGCGAAAAAGCAGAAAATGTTAAGAGGGTTGCAGAAATGGGATTTTCAAAGAAAATGCTCCACGAACCTTGGCTGATGAGCAGGGATTGGTTTAAGCTCATGTCTAGCATTTGTCCAAGGATCATGCCCACAACTAAAGGCGCCACAGGCACGCGTAATTTGTCCATAATATAGCCTAAAAAGCCAAAAGCCAGCATAAGATATACGTCAAACATGCTGTTATTAATAGCAAATGCGCCTATGATACAAAAAACAGTGATGACAACGGCAAGCAATTTTGCAGGAATTCGTGTCACATATACGGCTAAGCGTGTGAAACCTAAGCCAATGCCAAACATAAAGAAATTTG
>CAYJHG010000188.1:0-3722 GCA_964369535.1 uncultured Desulfovibrionaceae bacterium | reverse complement strand
GCAGCCATTGAAGCGGCCAGAGCCGGTGAGGCAGGGCGTGGTTTTGCTGTGGTTGCAGATGAAGTGCGCAAATTGGCAGAAAAAACCATTTCTTCAACTACAGATGTGGCCAATGCCATCAATGCCATTCAACAAAGTACAGAAGTTAATGTGCAACAAGTGGATACGGCTGTGAAGCGTATTGAAGAAGCCACAGGACTTGCTGTGGAAGGCGGCCAGGCTTTGCAAATTATTTTGGAGATGGCAGAAGAAAGTGCCGACGGCATTCGTGCCATTGCAACAGCCAGCGAAGAGCAGTCTGCCACTTCTGATGAGATTGCTCAGTCCATTGTTTCTGTATCAAATATTGCAGAAAACACTGTGAATGCCATGAACGAAGCTGCTCAGGCTGTGAATTCTTTGTCTGAGCAGGCACAACAATTGGCGGCTCTTGTTGAAAACCTAAAAAACAGCTGATAAAGCGTTGAAAAAGGGTAAACTATTGCGTCAAATAGCTTTTTTTAGTGGTATGGGTCATAAGAGACCTATCCTGCCTCAAAAAAAGCCATTTTCCTTACATCTGGCACTTTTTGAACAACCTGCTGTAAAAATCAGGTAAGTTGTGCAGTTAAAATGTGAAACTGTTTTCTCACGGAATACTTGCTAATAATTTAAAGCCCCTGTACAAGACCTTTGTGCAGGGGCTTTTGTGAATCTTTTATATTGTTAGTTGAGATAAAAATTATGATGCTAGAAATTGGCCTTATTGTGGCCGGAATACCTTTAGGCTATGCGCTACGCAAAAAAAAATTGGTGCAAAGCATAGTGAATAATGCTTTATCCTTGGTGATTTATATCATGCTTTTTCTTATTGGCGTGAGCCTTGGGGGCAATGACGACCTTTTGGATCGCATTGCTGAACTTGGCGTGCAGGGGGCGCTCATTGGCATTGGCTGTGCCCTTGGTTCAGCCGTGGTAGTTTGGGCCACATATCGCTTTATTTTTAGGACAAATATACAATGAAGGGCGCATTACTCATATTAGGCTTTTTTTTGTGCGGCGTTTTTTTGGGTTCAGCAGATATTATTCCCCGCGCCTTTGGTGAAGAATACCTAAGCCTTGCTTTGTATACCATGCTTGTGCTTGCGGGTATGTGCATGGGCTTTGATACACGCAATTTTTTAATAGTGCGCGAATTTGGCTATAAGGCGCTTTTTTTGCCGGTAGCCATTGTGCTTGGTACAGCTTTAGGCGCTTTTGTGGTGTGGTTGCTTTTGCTCTTTTTGCAGCACGATATTTCTTTGCGCGATGTCATGGGTGTTGGGGCAGGCTTTGGGTATTATAGTCTTTCAAGTGTTATAATCACGCGCCTTGGTAATGCAGAATTGGGCTCTGTGGCTTTAGTTGCCAACGTGAGCCGTGAATTGCTAACCTTACTTTTTGCGCCAATGTTAGTTAAATATCTTGGAGGATTAGCTCCTGTAGCCACAGGCGGTGCCACCACCATGGACACATGCATGCCCGTTATTGCCCGTTATGCCGGTGAACGCTATGCTATTATGGGTATTTTTTCGGGCATGGTGCTCACGCTCATAGTGCCGGCATTGGTGACCGCTGTTTTTACTTATTGGTAACAGGCTGTTCAAAAAACACCATCTACTGCGTCAAATGGCTTTTTTTCGTGGTATGAGCCATAAGAGCCCTATCCTGCCTCAAAAAAAGCCATTTTCCTTGTATCTGGTACTTTTTGAGTAGATAGCATGACGCTTGGTCGTACGTCCTGTACGACACAAGCTGTCGCAAAAGTCGCTGGCGCCGAAAATAAATTTCGGCTGGCTTTGTTTTGCTCCGCTGCGCGGCTTGCCACATCCTGTGGCATGCTGTTCTTTTTGAACAGACCGCATGACTTTTGCGATAGCTTGTGTGCTTTAGGACGTAATGCCAAGATTTATGCTGTAATTGAAGATTACCCTTACACTTGACAGCATGCCAATAAATATATCATATTTTACTTTGTATCATGCAACCTCGCCTATTGGTAGGGTGCATATGGACAAGGTTGAGTTTTAGTGCTTTTTATATTTTTTCTGTCTATAACTTTTTTAAGGGAGAACATGATGTTGCGTACAATTTTGATTACAATGCTTTCTGTGTGTCTTTTTGCTTCTGTGGCTATGGCTTCAGGTAAAACGTATATCGTTGCTTCTGATGGCACTTGGCCGCCCATGGAATATCTTGACGATAAAAAGCAAATTGTGGGGTATTCCAGTGATTATATTAAGGCCGTAGCCAAAGAAATGGGCATTAATATTGAAGTGCGTAACGTGGCATGGGACGGTATTTTTGCAGGTGTTGCAGCTGGCAACTATGATGTTATTGCTTCTTCTGTAACCATCACCCCAGAGCGCCAAAAGCAATTTTTGTTCTCTGATCCTTATTGCGAAATTCGCCAATCTGTGATTATGCCTCTTGGTAAAAGCATCAAAGATTTAGCGGAACTTAAGGGCAAGAAAGTGGGTGGACAAATAGGCACCACAGGTATTTTTGTTCTTGAAAAAGCCAATGTTGGCGCTGTTATTAAAGAATACGAAGATGTGGGTCTTGCCATGCAAGATATGGCCAATGGCCGTATTGACGCTGTTATTTGCGACGGCCCTGTGGCTAAATTTTACGCCAACAAAAAGAAAGACTTTGAAAATAAATTCCATGTAACCCTTACCACTGGTGATCCAGAGTTTTATGGCTTTACTTTGCAAAAAGGGAATGATGCTTTGGTAAAAATAATCAATGAAGGTATTGCCAAAGTAAAAGCAAAAGGCATTGAAAAAGAATTGATGCTTAAGTGGATGGGGCAAGAATAATCTGATTTATACAATAAACTCCTGCCAAGGGTATGCCCCTTGGCAGGATTATATGGAAAGAATATGCTTGAAAATAACCCCCAGCAACACGCAGAAGAGACAGGCAATATTCGTATCTTGGTAACCGATGGAGCCTCCATTCCAGATCCCAAGGAATCGCGCCTTATCAATGCCTGGTCCTTAGCTTTAAGCGGCGCCATAATCACTTTAACACTTTTGTGCATGGTGTGGCCTGAGCCTTATCTAGACATAGTGTCCTTTTTGCCTGATGGACTTTTGGTCACGTTTCAGGTGACATTTCTTTCTATAATATGCGCTATTCCCTTGGGCTTATTAACAGGCCTTGGGCGTATTTCGCGCAATCGCTTTTTAAATCTTGTGGCTTCCACCTATGTAGAAATCATTCGTGGCATACCCCTTCTTGTGCAGATTTTTTATATTTATTACGCTCTTGCCAAGTTCTTAAACGTAAGCGGCTTAGCTTCAGCTGTTATTGCCATCTCTTTTTGTTATGGTGCTTATATGGGTGAAGTGTTCAGAGCCGGTATTTTAGCCATTCATAAAGGGCAAGTGGAAGCAGCAAGGTCTTTGGGCTTTAATCGTTTTCAAACCATGTTTATGGTTGTTTTGCCCCAAGCTTGGCGAACTATTTTACCCCCCGTTGGTAATGAATGTATTGCCATGTTAAAGGACACAGCGCTGGTTTCGGTTATGGCCATGCCAGACCTTATGCAGCGCGGACGCAGCTTTGCAGCAAAGACTTATTTGTATTTTGAAACATATACAATTATTGCTTTGATTTATCTTATTATAACGCTTCTTCTTTCAAAATGTGTAAGTATTATGGAAGCAAGGTTGAATTATTATGACAAACGAAAATAA
>CAYJHG010000187.1:0-3728 GCA_964369535.1 uncultured Desulfovibrionaceae bacterium | reverse complement strand
TCTGTGCAAGACCCCACAGGCGCTGGAGATGCGCACCGTGCCGGCCTTCTAAAAGGTTTGTATTGCGGCTTTAGCATGGAAGAATCTTTGCAATTGGCAGCCACTACCGCAAGTTTTGCCATTGAACACTATGGCACGCAAGTGCACGCTTATACTAAAGAAGAATTTCTCGCCAGATATACGGGAACATTTGCCGCCCCCAGCAAGGCTTTGTGGTAAGGGGCGAATATACAAAGAGTCTGCAATGCCCTATGTGCCACCCTATACCATAAGCAGTACCGCCTTAAAGCTCGTTGCGTCTATTTGCGAACAATTGGGACGTTTTGAAGGCGGTATATCCACCGCGGAAACACTTTCACCCCAATTAAGGCGTGAAAATCGTATCCAAAGCATTCATGCGTCCTTAGCTATTGAAAATAATACGTTAAGTCTTGAGCAAGTAACGGATATCATAGACGGAAAAATAGTGCTTGGCCCACCGCGCGATATTCAAGAAGTGCACGGCGCCATTGCTGCTTATGAAAAATTACATTCATGGCAACCGCACAACATGGACGATTTGCTTTCAGCCCATGCTTTGCTTATGCAAGACTTGGTGCCGCACCCCGGGCAGTTACGCTTGGGTAACGTGGGGATTTATAAGGGCGAAAAAGTTGTTCACGCTGCCCCGCCTGCCAAATTTATTAAAGGGCATTTGGACGATTTGCTGGCTTGGCTAAAAAATAGCGAAGAACAAGCCCTCATAACAAGTTCAATTTTTCATTATGAATTTGAATTTATACACCCTTTTAATGATGGCAATGGGCGCATGGGAAGGCTTTGGCAAACACTTATTCTAAGTAAGTGGAAACCGTTCTTTGCCTATTTACCGGTAGAAACTATTATTCGGAATCGACAAGAAGACTATTATACAAGCTTAGGACAAGCAGATAAGGCAGGCAATTCTGCAGTGTTTATTGATTTTATGCTTGATGCCCTTAAAAATGCCATAACAGACTTGATTGATAAACAATCTGCAAGGGACACCGACCTAGTAAGCGACCTAGTAAGCGACCCAGTAAGCGACTCGGTAACAGGATTTGTTAAGCGACTTCTTAAATCTCTTTTAAAGAAAGAAAAGAGCACCGCTGAGCTTATGCGTTCTTTATCGCTTAAGCATGTGCCTACTTTTAGAAAAAATTATCTTAACCCTGCACTTGAAGCTGGATTTATTGAGCGCACGCAACCGGATACGCCACAAAGCCCTACGCAAAAATATAGGCTCACAGCAAAAGGGCGCAAAGCACTTTAATAAGCTGTTGTTGTTTTTATTATAATAAAAACGATACTATAATAGTGGTTATGGTGCCTCCTATCATGGGGATGGCTGTGCGTTTAACAACGGTAAAGGGATCCACTCCTGTGCCGCCTGCCACGGCAATAACAATGCCTGCCACGGGAGACATGCCCCTAAATGTTGCCGAGGCTGCTTGCATGGGCACAAGCATTTGCACTACCGGCTCGTGCATTTTGTTGGCAATGTCCGGTGCAAGGCCTGAAAAACTCAAAAAAGCCGCACTGCCACTGCCAGATACCACTGTTAAAATACCAACAATAAGTATGAGCACTATGGTCATTCCAAGCATGCCAAAGCCAATGCTGTCAGCACTTTGTATCAGATGATATGAAAGCCCAACACCTTGCAAGCCTGACGCAAAAAATTGAGCAGCAATAAGCAGCATCACCACGTTTTTCAGCATGTCTGCCATGCCTGTAAAAAAAGAGGTGGCTTGTTCAAAGGTCTTTCCTATGTTGCGCGTGCGGACAAGTTCGCACAGCATAGCCATAAAAAAGGCAACAAACATGGCCGCAATCACATCTAATTCTACGGAAGCTACAATGTAATCACTAAAAATTAATAATAAAAGCAAGGGGAGTATGGGCAATAGTCCGTATAAGGAAGGCAATTTTTTTTCTTCTGGATCTTTAGATAAAGCGGCGGTGGGCGCTTCTTCCACTTCCATAGCTTGAACTTTTTCTTTTTTGTCAAAATATATGGACGTGATAAAATATAATATGGCTATGACTATAACAGCGGGAACAGCTGTAACTAGCTGATAATTTACAAAGTATTCCATGCTGGTCATATTTGCCAACTCTGCACCCACATTGGTGGAACCAGAAGCTGGCCCAAGCTCTAGGCAAGCGGTGGAGGCAATGGCTGCCGCCGCCGAAGGAGCCGAAACTTTAAGTTTGCGTAATAAGGGGAAAAGCGTCACCAATAAAAGCATGCCAAGGCCTGTGGCGCTGGGAATAAAAATACTCATGATTTGCGCAAAAATTACAGCCAAGGCAATAAGCATATAAGGATTTTTAATATATAATAAAGGCTTTGCCCCCACGCGTACAAAGGCACTTGACGCACCTATGGTGTTCATATATTGCGAAAAACCACCGGCAGCCATAATAATAAGCCCCACACCACCTATGCTTGATTTGATAAGTTCTTCAAATATTACAAAAATATCTAAAGCTGCAAGGCCTGAACTTTTAAAATCTTTGAGTGTGTAATAGTGTGCGTCAAAAATAATAGCTACAGCCCAAAGAGCTATGCCGGAAACAAAAAGCACAATGGTTGTGTTATAGCGCTTTATAACGGCAAAAATTGTGCCTGCAAATACAAGTAAACCTAATAAAAGTGATATCATACGTAAATCCTCATATGTGTTACATGCCACTGTGCATGTTTTTTTTGTAGGCATCGCCCCAATGGGCTAAAGCTTCAAGCACGGGTTTGAGGCTTTCTCCAAGTTCAGTCAAGGAATATTCAACCTTTGGCGGAACTTGCGCGTATATTTTTCGGCTTAAAAGGCCAGAGCTTTCTAAGCTGCGTAAATTTGCAGTGAGAACTTTTTGCGATATACCCGTAATGGAATTTTTAAGCTGTCCAAAGCGCTTTGTACCATCAGATAAATCTCTGATAATAAGCACTTTCCATTTGTCACCGATGAGGGACAATGTCATTTCCACAGGGCAAGCAGGTAATTCGGAGGGCATGAATATCTCCTTAGTTTCCTCAAAGTAACTATAGCACTTCCATGTGCTTACTTTACAAATACGCTACACACACCTAGTATACCATGAAACAATTTTTTTCAACCAAGGAGAAGTCACATGACTATTGCAGAAATTTATACATATTTTGATAAAATAGGCTGTTTAACCTTTGCCACAGTGGATAATGATTACCCAGAAACACGCATAGCGCATTTACGCGGTTGTGACGATGAAGGTATATATTTTATGACCATGTATACAAAGCCTTTTTATAAACAACTCAAAGAAACGGGAAAGTTATCCATATGTGGCTTGTATGCCAACACACATATAGAAGAAAGAGACGACGGCAGCCCCATTTTTGATGCCGGATATTTTGCGCGCCTTACAGGCGATGTGAAAGAAGTGAGCCTTGAAGATATTAAGGCAAAAAATAATCCCATATTTGATTTTTGCATAGCCGACCAAGAGCAATATAAGAGTATGGTTTTCTTTGTGATTTATCGTGCCAAGGGTGAAATTTATGATTATGATTTTGAAAAAGAACACCGCGAAAATAAATTGCAAAGGCTAAGATTTTCTTATGGTGGTTTTCCTGTTATTCCTGTGGGCTTGCATATTACCGATGACTGTATTGGCTGTGGGCAATGCCAAGAAAATTGTTCTTTTTTGGCCATAGAACCCACAGCGGA